>JAJUGZ010000017.1 GCA_029265715.1 Bacteroidota bacterium | reverse complement strand
GTCCATTAATCAACAAAAAATAACATAAAACACTGATTATGTGTGCTTTATAAAAAAAACAACAAGAAGCATGGCCCAGCCTTAGGCAACAAAGACGTCAACTATAGACAGAGAAAAAGGGGTTTTTAGAGATGCCCTAAAGCGATGTCGATTTTTATTCCGTCGGCAACCATCCGGGGAAGTTCTTTTAACGCATCGTATCCGTTTGAAACCTCAAAAACATTTACGCCCCAGTTTTCGAGATATTCTCTGAATATTTTCCGGTTGGTTTTGTTATCGTCAACAATCAGGACGTTCAGGTTTTTAAACGAAACGTTTGTCAGGTTGATGGCATCGGGCTGTTCTTCCCGGGCTTCTTTCATCCGGAGCACAAATGAGAATTCCGATCCGTTCCCTTCTTCGCTTCGGAGAACAATTTCACTGCCCATCGCCGAGATCAGCCGTTGCGAGATGGCCAGGCCCAGGCCGGTTCCACCATACTTCCGGGTTGTCGAGTTATCGACCTGGGTAAACGAGCTGAACAACTTTTCCTGATGTTCTTTGGGTATACCGATGCCCGTATCAATAACTTTAAACTGCAAATCGTGAAGGTTCCCGGATTGTCCGGCATGTTCAACCGAAATGTACACCTCGCCTTTTGAGGTGAACTTGATAGCATTGTTTACCAGATTAGTGATAACCTGCTTCAGCCTGACATAATCGCCATATACAAAATCGGGGATACCGGCATCGACGAAGGTTATCAGGTCAATCGATTTTTCATTAGCGTGAAAGACCTGGATGTCTGCCACTTCTTCTACAATGTTTCGGATGCTGACCGGAATATTTTCCAGTTCCATTTTGCCTGATTCGATCTTGGAAAAGTCGAGAATATCGTTGATGATCGACAGCAGGGTTTGGCCCGATTTCATGATAATGTCCAGGTATTCTCTCTGCACGTCGTCTAAGTTTGTCCGTTTCAGGATATCGGCCATCCCGATGACGCCGTTCATCGGGGTCCGGATTTCGTGCGACATGTTTGCCAGGAAAAGGCTTTTGGCTTTGTTGGCTTCTTCGGCTTTCTCTTTTGCCAGCCGATAGCTTTGCCTGGTCATTTCCTGGACTGTCACGTCGCGTGAGATGCCTACCAGCCCGATTATTTCGTTTTTGGCGTTTCGGATTGGCATTTTCGTAGTCGACAACCACAAGGTCCGGCCGTTCTTAAACGTTGTTTCCACAATCTGGTTGACTGATGCGTTCCCGTTCTCAAAAATGTCATGATCGGTGTTGTGGAACAAATCGGTCATTTCTGGCGAGAAGAAATCAGCATCGGTTTTACCCACAATTTCGTCGGAACTCCGGAGTCCCATTTCCTTTCTCAGGGCTTCGTTTATCCGGATGTAGCGGCTCCCGGTATCTTTAAAAAAGATATAATCCGGCACATTGTCCATCAGGCTTTGCAGCAGGTCTTTTTCTTTTTTCAGTTTTTCTTCGAGTATCTTCTGCTGGGTAAAATCACGCGAAATACCCACCATCCCGATCAGTTCTTTATTTTTAAACAAGGGGATTTTGGTGGATGTTTCCCAACGGGTTTCTCCGTTATGGATGTGGCTTTCAACTTTATTTACCAGGGGCAGGCCGTTTTTCATCAATTCCTGTTCGTCTCTGAAAGCTTGTTCGGCGTGGGCCGGATCATGAAAATCAAAGTCGGTTTTCCCATAAAGTTCTTCCGGGTTCTTCAGGCCGAAAATTTGTGCCAGCGCTTTATTGGCCCGGATAAAACGCGAGTTAACATCTTTGAAATAAATCCGGTCGGGGATATTGTCCATCAGCAAATTCATCAGCTCTTTTTCGTGCATCAGTTCTTGTTCGGCCAGTTGTTCGTTGGTAACATCGCGGCTTATCCCAACCATTCCGGTACAGATTCCGGATTCGTCGGTTAGCGGGACTTTGGTCGCACTGACATACCGGTATCCTGCCGAAGTTTTTATGTATTCGAGCTTGTTGATAATTGGTTTGCCGCTTTGCATCAACTCCTGCTCGTCAATGTAAGCTTGTCGGGCATGTTCCTTCTCAAAAAAGTCAGCATCCGATTTGCCAATTGCCTCTTCCGGATCGGTTATCCCCAATGTTTTTGCCTGGGCTTTGTTGATGCGGATAAACCGGGAATCCCGGTCTTTGAAATAAATTGTATCCGGGATGTTATCCATCAGCATTTGCAGGAAATATTGCTCGTTACGGAGATTTGCCTTTAGATTGGTATATCCTGTAACCTCGCTTTCGCGGGCAAGCAGAGTTTCCAGATCGCGGGGCGAAAAATCTTCGGGTAAAAACCGGATTCTGTGCTTTGTTGACCGTTCCGGAAGGTTATTTTGTCCGACTAAAATCACAGACACACCCTGAGGGAAAATTCGTGTATTTTCCAGGATGCCATAGATTAACTGATAATCAGGGTAATGGATCAGTAGGTTGCCCGGAGAAAAAAAACCGGATACCTTTTCAAACAATTGTGCATTGTCCAGGAAGATAATCTTACTGTTTGTCAATTTGTCTAGCAAAGGAAGGAACTGCTGGTAGCTGTATTCGCTGCTCAGATAAACAAACAACCTGCTCATAAGCCTTGGTTTTAGGGAAAGCCAAAATACAAAAATATCTGAAGCTTTCTTCAAATCGAGCTGACAGGTTGTTCGTGACAACTATTTTTTACAAAATATCTGCTATATCAAAAAACCAAAATCGTCGCCGGAAGTCAGTTCCCTGGGCTCCTGGCCTTTTTTGAAAATCCGTGCCGGTAAGTTGCCAATCAGTTTTATCCCGGAGTTGTTTACTTCGAGCATGGTTCCTTCGCGAAGGCCAACTACATAGGTATCGGGGTTGATTTCGAGAAACTCCTGAATACGCTGTTCACGTGTTTCTCCACCATGGCCCTCCGGATTTTTGTCGAGATAATGTGGGTTTATCTGGAAAGGAACCAACCCCAGGGTATCGAATCCACATGGATCGATGATTGGCATGTCGTTGGTTGTACGCAACGTCGGACAGGCAACATTCGATCCGGCGCTCCAGCCCAGATAGGGCGTTCCTTGCCATACTTTTCTCCGGATTGCCTCAAAAAGCCGGTTTTCGCGCATGGCCCGGACCAACTTCCAGGTGTTTCCGCCGCCAACCACGATGGCTTCGGCCTGTTCAATGGCTTTGACCGGATCATCTGCACGATGAATGCTTTTCACCGAATGCCCGATTTGAGCAAACCGTTCGGCTACTTTCTGTTCATATTCGTCGTACGAAAATGTGACGGCTGCATATGGGATGAAGACGCAATGAACTGGTTTCTCGCCCAGGAAACGGAGGATTTCGTACTTCGGATAATCCAGATAAGGTTCACCAGGCATGGTGGAATTGCTAATGAGTAAAAGTCTCATGATTGAAGTATTTTAGTTGTAAGTAGTTTGAAAATGCAGGTTAAAATGAGAGTAACGACAATCCGACAGAAAACGGATAAACTTCCGGGCCTTTTGTATCTTTAAACAGCGGGACCAAATCGTAAGTAGCAAATACATTAATCCGGCGATAGCCCAGCCGGACCATGGCCGAATATCGCATGTCGCGCATCGAGAAGTCATCCGGCGATTTGAGTTTTTCTTTTTTGCCATCTTTGCGGTACTTTATCTTGGTGTGGCTGTTTAACCGGTTGCCAGCCTGAATGCCTGCCGATAAATACAGCCGGTTTGCGTAATGATTGATCGGAACCTGAAATTCGAGCAAAAGCGGCACTCCCAGATATACCGACGAAAACTTCGACTTTTGATTGTCTTCGTAATACAAGCTGACCGGATAAATCTTTCCGTCAGCATCTTCCCGGATTGAGGTATTGTTATTGAGCCGGTAAGTCTGAAGCCCAAGGCCAACTCCTGTGACCAGCCCGATGGTATTCCGGCTGCTTTGCATGCCGATAGACCATTGGAGCAGGTTCAGGTCCAGCACATTCGACCAAAACAGTTTATTGTCCAGGAAACCATCCTGATCGGCCGGGTAATTGCTGTAATCTGCCTTTGCAAAGCCGTTTATCCCAATATGGACGCCGGCCCAGTGCCCTTTAAAATGATCTTCATAATAATTAAATCCTTGTCTGGTCAGATCCTGAATGTCAATCAGGCTTGAAAACTTACTTCCGGATTTGCTTTGAAGCCGGAGGGTATCGCGGCTTTGCGATAAAGCAGGTAATAGATTCAGGCAAATGAATAAAACCGACAAGAATAGACGCATTGTTTTGTTTTTAGTTTCTGTTTTTGGCATTAAGTAAGCAAATGTACGGATAAGTATGCAAAAAAAAGAGCCTGCTCCGTGAAGCAAGCTCGTTGATCGTTGATATGGTGTGTGTTTAAAATTAAAACGAGATCAGGCCAATTCCAATGGTAAACGGGGTTAATTCCGGGCCTTTCCCATCTTTAAACAGTGGGTTCAGATTGTAGGTGGCAAACAGGCTGATATCTTTATAGCCAATTCGGGCGGTAGCGGCATATTTGAATGGGTTGATAGAGAAATTACTGTGGTCTTTGTCTTTGGTGTCGCCATATTTCACTTTGGTGTGCGACCCGATATTTACTCCGCCTACAACACCGGCATTCACAAACAAGCGGCCGTCGTGATGATTTACCGGTACCTGAAACTCCATTAAAAGCGGGACGGTTAAATACGAAACAGCCAGTTTGGTTTTCGAAAGGTTTTCGTAGGTCAGCTGTTGTGGCTTCACTTTTCCATTTTCCTTGACCAGCGTATACGGTTGGTCAAAGCGATAATTGTTGAAAGTCAGACCGAGCCCGGAGATCAATCCAATGGTATTTTTTTCGCGTTGCAGCCCAATGTTGATTTCACTGATGTTCCAGCTTACTTCGAGCGATTTGGGCTGGTTCAGATCCATGAACCCGTCGTAAGATTCGTAGCCCGAATAATTAGTTTTGGCGAATGAGTTAAACCCCAGGTCCAGACCTTCCCAGTGTCCGTCGAACCGGTCGCTGCCGTTTTTGCGTTTGTGATGTGATTTCCCGAAATGATATTCTGTTCCGTCTTCGTCTTCAATGACATCAAATCCGGTTGAGCCAATCCGGACATGGGTGGTGTCTTTTTTTACCGAATCATTGGTCATTGCAAGGATTTCACCATCCAGAGAGTCTTTATCCTTTTTGCTGTCGATCGAGACCGAAATCCGGACTTTGTGTTCAGGATTCCCCGAATTTTGGGCATTAACCAGATCTGTTGTCATTGCAACGAAGATCAGCAGGACAAGTAAGTTTTTCATCGTGTAAGCGTTTGTTTTTGTTGCCTGGCCCGGACGGTTTAATGAACCTTGCGAACCAGTCGGATTTTTAAATATAAATAAACGTTTCATGGCTTTGTAACTTTAACATTTGACCGTAGGACGAAGAGGTTCTCCGGTTTGTTACAGCGAGTTTATTTTTTTCTTACAGGAATGGTAAAGGCCAGTAGTTTCGACTCAAATTCAATGCTTTTCACTTTCCCGTTTTCTTCCTGATAGTCGATCCGGTCGCCCGACAGTTCGCTGGCCAGGTTTAGTCCGGTGCGTAAAAGCCGGGCTGCGGCGTTCAACCGTTGATTGCCGGCTTCTTTCACTTTGGCAATGAAATACTGGTCGACAGTTATCGGTTGCCGGCTTTGATCAATGGTTTCTTTTCGCGTCGGAATGGCGGCCAGTTCAAGTTTGCCAATATCTTCACCGCTAAATTCGGCTTGTCGGGGTGTCAATGCGGTTATTTTGGTGCGAGCTTCAGGAACCGGGTCGATTATAATCTCTTTTTCAGCAGGCTGGCGAGTATCGGTTTTTGATGGCGCTGGCAGTGCCGTTCGGACCGGACTTGAGGCAAGTATTTTTGTTGGCTCTTCTTTTTCTTCAGACACAACCTGGTTGGCTGGGTGGGTTATTTCGACCGGTGCATTTTCTGGCTCAGGTGCTGATGCGGCTGTTTCAACTTTTTCAGGCACAACGATTGCCGGCTTTCGGCTAAAATCAACAATTGATGCAATGGCAACCATCAGTGCGAGAACAGCGGCAGCAATACTGGCGCGGCGTATGAACAAAACGCGTTGCGATGACCGGTGAAGGGTCCCTTTCCGGTCGAAAACAATTCGCATATCGGGAACCTGCCGGGTCAACTTATAAATTTCCAGATCATGCATTCGTTGCGGGTTATCTTCAACTTCGCGCAGGAAACGGGCTTTTGCTTCTTCACTCAGTTCATTTTCGATGAAGGCAATTGCTTTTCTGTCAAAATCAGACGTGTAGCTGTTCGACGGTTTATATAAATTCCCCTTGTCCGGGAACGATATTTCCTCTTTGGGCAGTTTAATGTTTTCGAAGGTTTTCAGTTCCTGTCGCAAATCCGGGTTTTGCTCCAAAAAATCGATAAACTGATCGATTTGGTCTTCAGGAAGATTGCCTTCGAGGTAATCGAGGAAAAAAGCTTCGTAATTATCTCTGGAAATATTCATAATCAAACCAATACATCAAGTTTGCCAATGTAGTTTTTCAGAAAAACCCGGGCCCGGAAAATATAAACTTTTACCTGGGCCTCGCTTAAAGAGGTGATTTCTCCAATTTCTTTGTAGGAGTATCCTTCGTAGTCGCGTAACAAAACAACCGAGCGTTGTATTTCCGGAAGTTTGCCTACTGCTTCGTGCAGAATTTCTTTCAGATCGGAGTATTGCTCCGTATGAATGTCTTCGGGCAGGAGATGGCCTTCCATTGATGTTTGCCGTTTTTCTTTGCGCACCACATCAATCATGGTGTGGTAAGCTGTAGAAAAAAGATACGGCTTCACTTTCAGCGAATTCACATTATCCAGGTTTTTCCACAACTTTTCATAGCTGTCCTGAACAATATCGCGCGCACGTTCTTCATCGCGGATATTTTTCAGGATAAACCGGTAAATACCATCTGAATACAGATCAACCGCCTGGTTGTATTCTTTGACATTCATTGCCTGTGCCTTGCTAAATTCATTTAGTAAGACGAACTGCTATCTGAATAGTTACAGTGCCCGGGAACTTTTATGGCATGGGCAACTTCGAAACTGCAACGGCTTTTTGCAAGGCATTGTCAATGTTTGCAATGATCGGATAAAAACCTTCTTCGCCGATAATATTCCGGGCGATGTAAGCCATTGTTTGTGTCTCGATAATCATGCCGGAGATGTTCAGGTCGGAGGCATTGGGCGATACGCCTTTGGCGCTTGCATAAGCCACAAACTTTTGAAGAATCCCTGTACCCCGAAGATATTTTTCGAATTCAGAAGCTTTTGTATAATGCTTTAATGTTTCACGGTTGCGGTCGGCATAATCAAGGGCAAACTGGTAAATTAAGCCTTTCTGTACGATTCTCTGGAAATATGGAGAATAACCGGATGTATCGGCCGGGACAAAATAGTCGGGCATGATGCCGCCGCCGCCATACACTGTGCGCCCTTTTATTGTTTGGTATTTCAACGAATCGTTAAACTGAATGCTGTCGGCCTGTTGGAACTCGCCATGTTCTGCGCGTTCTGCCAGGTCATGATAATATTCGTCGGTCCCTTTCTCATACGATTTCTGGATGCAACGGCCGCTCGGTGTGTAGTAACGGGCTACAGTCAGGCGTAAGGCGCTTCCGTCGTTGAACGGAATTTGTTCCTGAACCAGGCCTTTCCCGAACGAGCGGCGACCAACTAGCCAGCCGCGGTCGTTATCCTGAATGGCGCCCGAGAAAATTTCGCTGGCCGAAGCCGAGAAGTCGTCAATCAAGACCACAATTTCCTTATCGCGGAATTTACCTTTGGCATCGGCGTTATAAGTTTTCTTTGGCTGAGAATGTCCTTCGGTATAAACAATCAGCGCGCCTTGCGGAAGAAACTCGTTTACCATGCGGATGACGGCTGTCAAATAGCCGCCTGTATTTCCGCGAAGGTCTACAATGACTTTCCGGGCGCCTTGCCGATCAATTTTATTCATGGCTTCCATAAACTCTTCGTATGTTTTTTCGGCAAAACGGCTTACTTTGATGTAGCCGGTCTGCGGGTCGATCATGTAGCTTACATCGACACTGTAAATAGGAATTTCGCCACGGGTAATGTTAAAATCAATTATCTCTTTGATCCCTTTTCGTTTAATTCCCACTTTTACTTTGGTGCCAATTTCTCCCCGGAGTTTTTTCAGTACATCGTTGTTCTGGATTTTTACACCAGCGATTAATGTGTCGTTTACCTGAACAATCCGGTCTCCCGGGATGATGCCTAATTTGGACGATGGTCCGCCCGAAACCACATCGACGACCATTACGGTGTCGTTCTGGATGGAAAACTGAACGCCGATACCGCCAAAATCTCCACGCATTTCTTCTTCAACTTCAACCATTTCCCTGGCCGGGATATATGTTGTATGCGGATCGAGTCTTTTCAGGATGTCGGGAATTGATTCTTCTACCAGTTTGTCGGTTGAGACCGAATCGACGTAATAGTTGGCAATCAGGTCGAGAATGTTGTTCAGCTTGTTGCCCCGTCCAAACGACAATCTGGCCGGGTTTAGCGTTTCGGTCCTGGTTACCCGGATTCCCAAAAAAATACCTGCGACCATCGAAACGGCCAGCAACAAAGGAATATAAATCGAAAATTTTCTGTTGTTCATGGCTTTCTGTTTGAACTTGTTTTGTTTTCAGTGAATTATTTACTCGTCCAGATTAATTTGCACAACTTCGATATTGGCTTGTTTTAGCAGGTTGATACCATCTTCCAACCGGTAGTTGTCTGAAAAAACCACTCGTTTGATTCCGGCCTGGATGATGAGCTTGGAACATTCGAGACACGGGGAAGAGGTAACATACAGGGTTGCTCCATCGCTGCTGTTGTTCGACTTGGCAACCTTTGTAATGGCATTAGCCTCGGCATGCAAAACGTAAGGATAGGTTTTAAAATTTTCATCTTCGCAGTTGTTTTCAAATCCTGACGGGGTCCCGTTATACCCATCCGAAATAATCATTTTGTCTTTTACCAGCAATGCCCCTACCTGTCGGCGTTTGCAATACGAATTTTGCGACCAGATGTGGGCCATTTTCAAATACCGCTGATCGAGTAAATACTGTTTTTGGGCGGTGGTGTCTTTTTCTGTCATAAAACCTGCCATGCTAAATTAATTTGACCGGTAAAGGTAACAATCCTTGGTATTCAACCGGTCAGTTAGTTACAAAAAACGTCCACCGAAAATTCGATGGACGTTCCAATATTTCTTCAGGGAGGCTGGTTACAAATATTTTTGGACCATATCCAGCAAATCTTTCGATTTTATGGGTTTGGCCAGATAATCGTCGCAGCCTGCTTCCAACGCCTTGTCGCGGTCGTCAGACATGGCAAAAGCCGTTTGCGCAATGACCGGAAGGTCGGGCTTGATTTTCTTAATTTCCTGTGCGGCTTCGTACCCGTTCATTTCGGGCATTTGCAAATCCATCAGCACCAAATCAATAGGTTCATTTCCATCCAAGCAAATATCAACAGCTTCTTTCCCGTTTTTGGCCCAAAATATTTTTGCTTTTATTTTGTTGAGTACAGCATTGAGATATAGAAAATTCGATTCTACATCTTCAACAATCACGATGTGGGGAGGTCGATTGTTCATACTGGTTGCTTTTATTCTAAATAATTCATCCCAAATATATTGAATCATTCCAAGATATAATGCATCTCAAGATTTGTTTTTCAAATACATTGTCTTGATTAAAACAACGAATCTCCGGATAATATTTTTACTTTTGCGCTGTTTTGGATGGCTATTTCGCCGTTTGTGTGAATGCCTTAATAAGGGAATCCGGTGATTTGAAAATAATTCAAAAATTCCGGAGCAGTCCCCGCTGCTGTAAGCCCGCGAAAAGGTTTCAATCTTCTGTGCCACTGTTGGGTCGATGACCGACGGGAAGGCTGTTGAAACCGGGTAAGCCAGAAGACCTGTCCAAACAAAGTTTGTTTAATTCGAATCTTCGGGGAAAAAGATCGATGGAAGCCAGGTTGTTTTCCAATTCATTTTCTCTGGGGCTAAAAACATAGCGAAATGAAGGTTTTTTCATCATGGAGTGGGGGCAAAGACTGCATGCTGGCTCTTTATCGGACCCGACTGGACGGCGAACACGATGTTGCCTGTCTGGTAAATATGTGCGACCGCTATACCGCATATTCGCGTTCGCACGGGCAGAAAAAAGAACTGCTTGCACGTCAGGCAACAGCTATGAACATCCGGCTTCTGCAAAAAGAAACCACTCGTCGGGAATATGAACAAGATTTCAAATCGGTTATGCGCGAACTGAAATCCGAAGGATTTGAAGGTGGTGTCTTTGGCGATATTTACCTGCGCGAACATCGAGTCTGGATCGAACGTGTCTGTCAGGAAGCAGGCATCGAGCCCATTTTCCCGCTTTGGGACAATTCAACGACCGAATTGGCTTCTGAATTTATAGCTTCAGGCTTTAAAACGTTGCTGGTCTCGGTGCATTCACGGTATCTTCCGGAAGAATTTATCGGGAAATTGTACGATCAGGAACTGGTAGCCCGGCTTGTTTCGATGCCCGGAATTGATGTTTGTGCCGAAAATGGCGAGTTTCACACCTTCGTGTTTGATGGCCCTCTGTTTACCCGGCCTGTTGAATTGCAAAAAGGGGCTGTTACTTTTTACGACGAACACTGGTTTCTTGAACTTAATTAACCAGTGATGGAAGAAAAACTCCGGATTATCTCTTTGGCGCCATCGGTTACCGAAACCACTTTTGCCCTGAACCGCCAACATCTGCTGGTGGGAACAACCGACTTTTGTAATTTCCCCGACGAAGCCAGGCGATGGCCTAAGATCGGGGGCTTTGCCACGCCCGACCTGGAGGCCATCATTCGGATAAAACCCGACGTGGTGGTGGCGACCGATTTGCACAATGCCGACAAGCTTGACCTGATCAGGCAACAGGGGATTCGGGTTGAGCGGGTTACTGCCCAAAAACTAACCGATTCACCGAAAACTATCCGCCAGACCGGGCAAATTCTAAACTGTGAGCCTGAAGCCGGGAGATTGGCACAAACCGTCGAATCGGGGCTTAACTGCTTGTTCGAACTGGCAGAAAAAGTACCGAAAATACGTGTTTGCTATTTCTGCACGTTCGAGCCGTGTTGCAGTTGGAAAAAAAAGTGCCAGACCAATTTGCTGATCAAACTGGCTGGTGGGACCCATATTCCCGTTGACCCGGAACGAATGGCCGAAAGCATTGCCGAATCCGATCCGGAAATTATCATCGTGCCGAAAACCAGCTACAGCAACGAGTGGAAAACGCTGGGCGGGCTGCTTCAGGAGGATGAAATACTGAGAAACCTGAAGGCCGTCAGGGAAAACAAGGTGTATTTTCTCGACGGGGAACTGCTTTCGCGTCCCGGCCCCCGGGCTGTTGAAGGGTTTGCGAACCTGCTCCGGATTATTCATCCGGAGTTAGAACCTGGTTTAGAGAGACAGCATGAAGAAGCAGGGGAAATGATTAAAAAAACAGTTGGAATGGAATGTTGGAAGGCGATTACAAACAATATCCCAAAATCCCAATAAAATCAAATTGAAACAATGGTACAAATTAAGATTTTACTGATAACCTTACTGATTAGTTTTCAGGCACAGGCACAAATGGCCAAACGCATCGTTTCGCTGGTCCCATCGGTTACCAAGGAAATTTATTTGTTGGGAAGGCAAAACCGGCTGGTCGGGTGTACCAATTTCTGCAAACCCGATCCAAAAGATCAGGTTTCGGTGGTAGCCAGCGCTGTTTCGGTAAATATCGAAAAAACCCTGAGCCTGAAGCCTGATTTAATTATCGCTTCATCGCTCACCAATCCGGAAACGCTCGATGCCTTCCGGAAAGCCGGGATCAGGGTTGAGTATTTTCCGTATCCAAAATCGTTCGATGAAGTTTGTGGCTATTTGCTCAAACTGGGGCAGTTAACTGATGCAGCTGTCGAAGCTCAAACCATGGTTGACGATGCAAAAAAACGGATCGCCGAAGTCCGAAAGAAAGTCCCGGCCGGCAAACATCCCAAAATGTTTTTGCAGATCGGTGCCAATCCGCTGTTTTGTGCAATTCCGAACACATTTATGGACGATTTTATCCGATTTTCCGGAGGAACAAACATCGCTTCAGACCTGAAAAACGGAGCTATTTCCCGTGAAAATGTGCTGGTCCGGAACCCGGATGTCATTCTCATCGTAACGATGGGTTTGGCGGGAAACGAAGAAAAAGAAACCTGGCAAAAATACCCAATGCTGAATGCGGCCAGGTTACGTAAGATTTTCATACTCGATTCGGAAAAAACGAGCAGCGCAACTCCGTTCGATTTTGTCGAGTCGCTCGAAGAAATTATCCGGTTAACCTATCAATAAAGACGGAGGGGTAGTTTAAAAGACAACAACACATGAAACGAGCCATGAGAGATAGTCTTACATACAGGAGCATGATAATAATGGCGAGTTCCGTTAGGCAATTAAATAAAAATCAAATTATAAACAGATGAGATAGCCATAAGACCACTGCTCATACAAACCGAAAATGTACAAATGGCTATTCGCTTCGCGGATTTCGCAAGCTCAATTCCATACCGGTGCGAATTTTATTGAAAAGCAAGAGCTGTTACGAAAATTGTACGAACCTACATTGAAAATTTATACTTATGAAAAACAAAGGATTGATTCATATTTACACTGGCGACGGAAAAGGTAAAACAACAGCTGCTGTTGGCCTGGCAATCCGAGCCTTAGGGCACGGGTTCAGGGTTTGTTACGCGCATTTTCACAAACGCCCGGAGTTATATGGATACAACGAAATACAGAGCCTCGAGAAACTGGGAGCAACCATTTTCGGGTTTACCGGTGGTCACCCGTTTTGCAACAAAACCCTGACGCGGGAACAACTTCAGCGCGAAGTTCGAGAGGGATTGCAATTTCTCTCCGGCTACCTGACTGAAAATGAGCCTGATCTGCTCATCATGGACGAAATTCTGATATCGGTCCGAGATGGCTATCTGGCAGAAGAAGAGCTTCTTGACTTTATAAGCCATAAGCCGGAACATACCGAGTTGGTGATGACGGGGCGCGGAGCTACCGACAAACTGATTGTCCGCGCCGATTACGTGAGTCATGTTACCAAGGTGAAACATCCGTACGATCAGGATATACCCAGTCGCGAAGGAATTGAATTTTAAAAACATGCAACGAAAGTACACCGTTTGGCTTATTTTTTCCGGGGCATTTCTGGTATTGTTGCTCCTGACAGCCCTTTGGTCGCTCACCAGTGGCGAACTTAACATCGGGATAACCGACATAATTCCTACTCTGCAGGGGAAGCCCGACAGCATGGAGTACATGATCCTGAAGCAAATCCGTATTCCGCGCATGCTGCTGGGAGCTGCCGTGGGGGGGGGGCTCAGTCTTTCCGGTGTTATTTTGCAGGGCGTGTATCGAAATCCGCTGGTCGAGCCGTACACGCTGGGCATTTCGGGGGGCGCTTCGCTGGGCGTGGCATTGGTGGTGGTTACCGGGCTTCATCGCCTGATCGGGTCGTTCATGCTTCCGCTATCCGGATTTGCGGGTGCTTTCTTGGTGATCTTTCTTGTTTATACAATCAGTTCCCGGCATGGTAAAGTCAATATTCAGAGTATGTTGCTTACGGGGGTGATGGTTAGTTTCATTGCTTCGTCGGCGATGATGTTTTTGATGTCGACCACCGAAACCGAAAACCTGCACGGTATTATTTTCTGGATCATGGGCTCGCTCGATGAGCCAGACACCAGTCTGATTGTTATTACACTGGTTACAGCATTGATTTCGCTGGTGGTGGCTTACCTGTTTGTTGAGCCGTTGAATGCGTTGCGTCTGGGCGAAGAAAAGGCCTCGCACCTGGGCATCAATACCAACCTGAGTATCCGGATCCTGTTTCTGCTGGCCTCGCTTTTGGCCGGTATTTGCGTGGCTGTTGCCGGGGTAATCGGCTTTGTCGGACTGATCATCCCACATTTGGTGCGCCGGTTGGTCGGATCGGATTACCGCATCCTGCTGCTCAGTTCGTTTCTGCTGGGCGCTTCGTTTTTGTTGGCTTGCGATGTGATTGCCCGAACCATCATTGCGCCCAACGAGCTTCCCATTGGGGTGATCACCGGGATGGTGGGCGGCGTGGTTTTCCTGCTCATGAGCCGCCGGTCGTTGTTAAAAGGTAAAAATTAACCATCATTTCTGTAAAAAATGATCGGTATTCATCAAATTGAACTTTTATTGGAATCACATTCACTCCAAGACCTGAGCCAGCGAACGTCGGTGGAGAGTCAGATAAACAGCTCATTTTATATTTTACAGATCGTCTTTTAAAATTAACGTATGAACCTGCTCGAATTACATAACGTTTGCTGTGGATACAGTCAGTTCCGGCTCGATCATATTTCATTTGGCGTAGGCAAAGGCAGTTTCGCCGGAATTGTCGGGCCCAACGGATCCGGAAAGACCACGCTTTTCAGGGGAATTGCCGGCACCTTGCCCCTGAGCGAGGGGCAGATCAGATTAAATGGGCAAAGCCTCCGGGAAATGTCACTGCGGCAAAAAGCGCGACAGATTGCTATCGTCAGTCAGTTTATCGAGGCGGGCGACATGACCGTGGAGGATTATGTGCTGATGGGGCGAATTCCACATCACGCGAGGTTTACTTTTTTCGAAACAGAAGAAGACTACCGCATTGCCTGCGAGATGATGAAAAAAACCGGTTCATGGCGCTTTCGCGATAAGCTGATGTCGGAACTCAGCGGCGGCGAGCAGCAACTTGCCGGAATTGCCCGGGCGCTGGCTCAGCAGCCGCAACTGCTGTTGTTGGACGAGCCTACTTCTCATCTCGACATTACCCATCAGGTGCATATACTGAACTTGTTGCAGGAACTGAACGAGCAAACCGGACTGACGATTTTGATGGTGATTCACGACCTGAACCTGGCCGCAGAATATTGCGATCATCTGTTCCTGGTAAATGAAGGTAAACTGCATACCAGCGGTACTCCGGAAGAGGTCCTGACTTTTCGGAATATCGAAGATGTATGGAACACGGTGGTTGTGACCCAAACCAATCCTGTTTCAGGGAAACCGGTTGTTTTTTTGGTCTCGGGGAAGGTGATGAAGAAGCAGCAGGAACAAACGTTGTAATGTGGTTCGGGTATTGTAATTCACCGGTAATTTTAGACTTGATGTTGAAAAAATAGTTGTTCCCGTAAAACTTTCCGGCAGAATCACGTATCAGGATAAAAAAGAAGGGAGGCTTTTATGATGGCAAACAGATTAAAAGAATACTTAGACAGCCAACATGTTGCCTATTCATCCATCAGGCATGCTGCAGCTTCGACAACTCAGCGAATAGCGGCCATGTCACATACCCCCGGAAAGCAGATGGCTAAAACGGTTATGATTAAAGTGGATGGGAAAATGGCGATGGCTGTGCTTCCTGCAACCCGTCATATCGATTTCGAAAAATTACGGGAGGTTACTCATGCTCAGAATATTGAGCTGGCCAACGAAATGGCATTTATCAACATGTTTCCTGATTGCGAACCCGGTGCTATGCCGCCGTTCGGGAACCTCTACGGAATGGATGTTTATGTTGCTGAGAGCCTGACTGAAGATCCGGAGATTGCATTCAATGCCGGAACCCATACCGAGTTGATCCGGTTGTCGTATCGCGACTATGCTGAATTGGTTCGGCCTAAAGTGGGCAAATTCAGTTGCTGACAGCTTTGTAAAAAACAAGAACCCCTCAAATTTTTTAATTGAGGGGCTCTTTTGTACCCGGGGCGGGAATCGAACCCGCACGATATTGCTATCACTGGATTTTGAGTCCAGCGCGTCTACCAATTCCGCCACCCGGGCCTTTGGTAAACCGGCTGCAAAAATAACTGAATTTTTGGTAGTGCAAAACGAATCGGGTAAAAAATCTGAAATTAGCTTTTAATGTGTCATCGCCAGCGGTAAGTCCTGGTTTATTTTGTAGTTATGGACTGTCCCGTCGTTCTTGAATACACTAACAAGTTGTTGATCCTGATCGTATTCAGCAATCTTAACCAGTTGGTTTTCTTTTTCGAGGTAAAGCGCCCGGTTTTGTTCGTTAATCCGCAACCGAACGGTTTTACCTTTTTCCGGTCCGTCAATTCCTTCGATGATAATCCTGTTTTTTTGTGCGGTGATCTTGTACGTGCCTTTTTCGTTTTTAACAATCTTTTCGGTTTGCCGGCCATCTTTCATGGCTACCGGATTATCTCCGGTCCAGAATTCGATGGTGTTTAAAATAACGGCATCGACCGTGACGGCAATTTCGTAAACAGGAACAACAAGCAGGCCATAAAATACCAATGCATTTATCCATTTATCGCCTAACGTTCCATTCCACTCGTGGAGGTTACGGGTCAATTTAAATGATCCGTAGCAGGAGGTAAGCAGAATGCTTGCTGCAAGAACCAGTGCAACTGATGCAATTTTTGTTCTCTTCATAGTTTCTGATTGTTTGTTTTAATGTTCATTTAAACGAGTGGATTGTCGGGTTTGTTTTATGACGGTTCCGAAATCTTTGAACAAATTGTTGCTGTCGATCGAATGATCCCGGTCAGAAAAGGAAATTTTTATACCTTTAGCCGGTTCAGAGATTGAGAGAAACAGATTGCGGGCAGATCATGGAGCAATTAGACGATAAAATTCTTTATCAGAAACTTAGAAGTGGAGATGAAATGGCCTTTGAAGTGCTTTTCCGGAGGTATTATTCGTCGTTGTGCTTTTTTGCCCGTCAGTTTCTGAATGATGTTGAACTGGCTGAAGAAACCGTACAAGAAATGTTTGTGAAGATTTGGGAGAAGCGCGACCAGCTTCATATCGAAAGTTCGGTGAAACATTATTTTTTTCGGTCAGTTCGGAACCAGTGTCTGAATCACATTCAACACCAGAAAATCAGGCAGCAGTATGCCCAGAATGTGATGGAGAATTCTCAGGAAGACATTAATCCGGAGAAATATTTTATGGAAGTTGGGCTTCGGAAGAAAATCGAAGATTGTATCGATGCATTGCCAGCCAAGCGGCAGGAGATATTTCGCCTAAGCCGGGAGCAAGGGTTAAAGTACAAAGAGATTGCCGAGACCCTGAATATTTCGGTAAAAACGGTTGAGGCCCAAATGGGTTTGGCATTAAAGTTTTTGCGAGATGAATTGAAGGAGTACAGTACACATCTGTTCTCGTTATTAATGATTATAAAAAAATAAAAATGATGCATTTAGGGGTAAGGGTTTACTCCAATGTCTTATAGGCGAATGAAAGCAGAAAAAGATATAGAAACCCGGAAGTGGGAGCTTGCAGCCCGTTCGATCTTCGACAATGAGCTTGTCGGAGATGAAGATTTAATGGACATGCAGGAAATGGGGAAGTTGAAAGAACTGGTTTCGCAGGTGGACCTTTACTTCGAGTTGAAAAAGCATTCGGAGCAGAAGGGCTGGGAAAATGTGAAACGGCAGATGATAAAAACTCCATCCAAAACATTCCGGATTTTTAATTCTGAAAAGTTTGCCTTAAAGCCATTTTTGAAAGTTGCAGCGATGGTTGTGCTGGCTATTGTGCTGGGTACAGTTGTATATCAGTACATCCGCGACAATGCTCTTTCGCGTCAAATAAACGAAGTGATCGCCGGCGCGAATGCCATTAAAACCATCGAGCTTCCTGACGGAACTGTCGTAAGCCTGAACACCAATACACGGATTAATTATCCGGAACGGTTTTCGCGGGATAAACGCGAAGTTTCAATTCAGGGAGAAGCGTTTTTTGAAGTTAAACCAAACAAACATAAACCTTTCATTATTCACGCAGGAAATGCGCAGATTAAAGTTTTAGGTACCAGCTTTAATGTCAATGCATATCCGGAAGCTGAAAAAGTGGAAGTGATTGTTGAAACCGGTAAAGTGCAGGTTTCGAACAAAGTTGCTACGATCGCAAAAACCAATGAACTGATCCTTGATCCGGGCGATAAAGGAACATTGATCTGCGCCAGTAATGATCTTCTCAAAACGACGAACAACGATCCCAACTTTTTAGCCTGGAAGACGCACAACCTGATTTTCAGGGAGACTTCGTTAAAAGAAGTAATTGCCAACCTTGAAAAAGTTTACAAAGTGGATATTGTGGTATCCGACGATAAACTAAACAACCTACTCTTGTCGGCCCAGTTTAACAACTACTCGGTTGATTTCATTCTGAAGGTTATCCAGACCACGTTCAATCTTGAGTTAGTTCAGGCAAACGGGCAGTATATTCTAAAAGCACATTCTTAATCTCTCTTAGGCTGAAGTCATGAAATCAAAGAAAACAAAAACCGCCATATCGGTTTTCATAATGTATATTTTATTGTCATTCTTTGGTTTTCCTTCCTTTGCACAAAAACCTACACAGAAAGGTGAACTAAAGCAGGATCAAACAGAAAATATCCTGGATCAGAACATCAGTATTTATGCTGAGAACGAATCGCTTTCAAACGTTATCGAACGGATTTGTGATTATTTGAAGCTGGATTATTCCTACAACTCGAAACTAATTGATGGGAAGAACATTAATCTGAATATCTCGAATAAACCCATCAAGTACGTTCTCGATCAGTTAATGAAAGACTTCTATCTGCTGTTCGAAATTCAGGATAATATATTAGTTGTTCGGGATTATGTCCCGATGAACAAAAGTGTTGACTACGACAAAAAAATGCGGAATTACACGCCGCAATCGGGATTTGTGTTTGAAAACCCCAAAAAGAAGTCAATTACGATCAACTTTAAATCGGCCAGCAATTTGATCATTATTCCGGTTGTAATCAATAATTCAGACACCCTGAATTTTATCTTGGATACCGGGGTACGGTATCCAATCATTACCGAATTGCCGTTTGTTAACAAGTTAAACCTGAATTTTTTACAGCCCATTAATATTAAAGGGCTTGGAGAAGGGGAGCAGCTAACGGCCTACAGATCGGGAAATAACAACATCAACATTCAGGGACTGGTTGCCTACGATCAGGAAATTCACATGGTGATTAACGAGAATTTTCAGATTTCTCATATCCTCGGAATTCCTGTGCATGGATTAATCGGGTTTAATTTGTTTAAAGACTATATCGTTAAAATCGATTACCCGGCGCAAAAACTTACCTTGATTAAACCGGAGTATTATGATTATAAAGATCGGGAAAAAGATATTATCCTTCCGTTGATTTTCGAAGGCGATAAACCGTATGTACGCACAAGTATTATGACTGACAAGAACGAAGAAGTCCCGGTTAAACTTTTGCTTGACACCGGCGCCAGTGATGCTTTGTGGCTTTCGACCAATTCTGATTCGAGAATAAGTCTGCCCGAAAGCAACATCGAAACCTTTCTTGGGCGTGGGTTGAACGGAGACCTGTATGGCAAGAAGGGCCGGATTGGCGCCATCTGGGTTGGCCCGCTTGTGTTGTATGAGCCGATTGTGGCTTTCCCCGAAAACGAGCTGGTTGATCAGTTAATCAACAGCAACGACCGGAATGGAACGCTTGGGGCTGAGATTCTTCGCCGGTTTTATGTTACCATAGACTATCCCAATAAACGATTGACCCTTCGTCCGGGAGCCGATCTTTCAGATCCGTTTAACTACAATATGAGCGGAATGGAAGTTACGAACCCGATGCCCGGGCTTCCCATTTTCTTAATTTCAGAAGTTCGCGAAAATTCTCCGGCCTATTATGCCGGACTTCAGGAAAATGATCAGATCATTGCCGTGAACAACACAAGCCATAAATCATTAAATTTGAACGATATTAATCTGCTGTTTCAAAGTAAAGAGGACAAACGGATTAAAATGACGGTGTTGCGAAACGGTCAGGAAATAAAAACTGAATTTTACCTGAAAAAGATATTTTAAATGAATTTTTGGCGAGGGTTAATCCCGGTTATCTTCCTGTTGTCAAGCTTATTATCATTTGGGCAACAGGAAGATAACCTGGCTTTTAACAAGAAGGTCACATTAGATGTTAAATCAGAAACTATTGCCGCTGTTCTTGAACAAATTACAGAGCAGATTCATTATTTTTTTTCCTACGACCCTGTAACTGTTAATGCCGATAAAAAGATCGATCTTTCGGTTAAAGAAACCCCGCTTAAAGATGTATTAGACCGTATTTTTGATCGCCGCTTTTTATTTCAGGTTCTCCAGGACCAGATCATCATAACCCGCCAGCAATCGGTAAATTTTTCCGCCGAAAAAGAAGAAAAGCCGGAGAATAAGCCGGTATATCTCACGATAGCCGGAAAGGTTGTTGAAAAAGACACCAACGACCCGGTTTCATGGGCCAGTGTTTCCTTGTTTGGAAAGGCTATCGGTACAATCTCGAATGTTGATGGAGATTTTGAAATAAAGATTGCCGACTCACTGCGTGTTGATACCGTTGTTTTTTCCTGTTTAGGCTATAAACAGCAAAAATTCCGGGCTGAAACCTTGATCCAGGATAATCTGCGGGTTTATATGCAACCGGTCCCGATCAAACTTAGTGAAGTAAAAGTTACAGCTGTTGACCCCGAATTGGTAATTGAAAAAATGTTGGGCAAAGTGTCTCAAAACTATACGGGCGCCCCGGTTATTATGACTTCGTTTTATCGGGAAGTGCTTAAGCAGGATAAAGATTATATAAATGTTTCGGAGGCAGTTATGGAGATACTGAAAGCGTCCTACGAGGATCCCAACAAGGAAGACCGGGTAAAATTCATAAAAGGGCGTAAAAGCCCGGATGTGAGACCGTTCCAGTGGGTCGATTTCAAAATTCAGGGAGGGCCGTATTACATAACCAAGCTCGATGTGATAAAAACCATGGATACATTTTTAGACCCGGAATTTCGGAGTTATTACCGGTATAGTGTCGAGCAGGTTATTGATTATAACGACCGCGATACGTATGTGATCCGTTTTAAGCCTAAAGAAAAAGTTAATTATCCCTGTTACGAAGGGAAGCTTTTTGTTGATATGGATTCGTATGCACTGGTGCATGCTGAATTTGGGCTGGGGCGCGTCGGACTGAAATTTGCCAGAAAATCATTGATAAAAAAAAAACCGAAGAACTTTAATGTCAGGCCTCTCGATGTAAATTATGAGGTGACTTACCGGAATTTCGACGGGAAGTGGTATTTTAATACGGCAAAAACATCGGTTAAATTTAGGGTGAGAAGTAAAAACGACAACATAAACTCCATCTTTCACAGTACCTCAGATCTTTTGGTAACTGACCTGAGAAAAGACGATGGAGTGCGCTACAAAAAGAACGAACTTTTTAGCCCCAAAGATATCTTTACCGACATTATTGTTGGCTATGACAAGGATTTCTGGGGCGATTACAACATTATTCAGCCTTCTGAAGACCTGCGTAAAGCTCTTAAAAAGTTTTATAACAAAAGCGAGTCAAGGGGCGTTCCTGATGCTCCTGATTCGCACAATGACCCCGATAACATTAAATTCTCTGCCAATTAACCTTACTGCTATGAAATGTACCTTGCTAATCGCTCTTTTATTCTTCTTCTCCGGAATATTTGCTCAGCAAAAAAGTCCTGTTTCAAAGCTTCAGGCTCAGCTTAACGACTATTACAAATCTTACCCCTGCGAAAAAATTTATCTTTTCACCGATAAGGATACCTACAAGCCCGGAAACATCATCTGGTTTCGGGCTGCGGTACTCAACAGCAACCTGGCTTTTTCCCCCGGGAAGACCGATTTGGTTGTACGGTTGTATTCGGCTGACGGAACGTTGGTTTCCGGCGACAAATATCAGGTTGAAAATGGTGTTTTATATAGCGATCTGGATGTTCCGGCAACCGCATCAGGCGGTAATTATTTTTTGGTGGCTTACTCGCCCCAACAATTCAATATCGACGAAGTATTTGTCAAGCCTTTGAAGATTGATCCCTTGTTTGATAATTCCGTTGTCGTTGAGACTGAAAACTTCAGGCCGGTTCTTAAATCGGGCGAAAACACGGATATTGCAGTAAAAATCAAAGATCTTGCGGGGAAAGCAGAAAAGAATTACACGCTAAAATATCAAATCTCGACTGGCGCAGATGTTTTAGCCGAAGGAAAACTGAAGACCAACGAATTAGGGAAGGCTATGATTCGGTACCCGGTTCCCGCTCAATCGAATGGCTACCCGTTTGTTGTAAAAATATCCGATTCGAAACAGACCTGGTCGAAGCAGCTGGTGTTGCAGACGAACCTGGATCTGATCCAGGTCAGGTTTTATCCGGAGGGAGGTTCGTTGGTCGCCGGGGTTCCGGTGAAAATTGGTTTTACGGCTTCTAATTTATTGGGAATTCCGGTTGAGGTGGACGGGAAAATTATCGACCGCGAAGGGAACCAAATAGCAATCACAAAAACAATTGTTAATGGATGCGGACTTTTTCCGTTCGTTGCCGAAGCCGGAGAAAAATATAAGCTGGTGCTGACCAGCGATATGGGTAAGGGGCAATCGGTTGAATTGCCAGATGCAAATCCTAATGGGTTGGCATTTTCGATTGTGAAAACCGACAGCGCTTATGTATCAGCTAATTTAATATTTGGAGACAAAAAGAAACACGACGTGGCCATTATGGCACTGTGTGGCAGCAACATTTATTGGGCAGCCGATATAACCGTTGATGCCCAAAGCCGGGTGAAAATTCCGGTTGCCGATTTGCCCGATGGACTTTGCCTGCTTTCGGTATTCAGCAACGAAGGATTTCCTCTGGCAAACCGGATCATTTACCTCCAGAAATCGGACGATTTGAAGCTTACGGTCGACCCAGGCAAAGAACAATACAAGCCTGGCGAAAACATCAACCTGAAGATAAAGCTTTCGTCCGGAGACAAACCGGTTCCCGGTATTTTGGCTGTATCGGTTAGCGACGGTTTTTTTCAGGGAAATCGGGCCCCCGAAATTTTTGAGCAGCTAAAAGTCAACGCCGCGCTCGGGCGCCCGGTGTTTGACCCATTGGGTTGCGGGGCGTTTGACGATTTGAAGAACCCCGTGTTTGATTATTTGTTACTGGCCAATAAACCGATCGGACTGGATTGGGCGAAGGTTCAACTTTTCAATCCGCAGGTTCAAACCCGGGCAAAATCGAATGAGATTGGTGTCTGGGGCACGGTTTTGGATCGTGACGGAAATCCGGTTCCTGGGGCAAAGGTCAGTCTGGTGAATAAGAAAAGCCTGAAACTGGCAACACAAACGACCGATTTCGAAGGGATTTTTTGTTTCCCGGAAGTCAATCCCGGAAATATTGCTGATTATTCGGCGCAGGCAGAAGCGCCTGATGGAAAGCAGGCATTAAAAATCGTCTTTGATAAGTCGTTTGACCAGAAATTGAGAGATTGGGTGGTGGGCAAGGCCTCTCAGTTGTCCGATCAAAACTGGGCGCTCGATGATTATTATTCGTTGAACCCGGCGTTGTTTGGGAAGCCGGTGAAACAGGTTGTCCAAAACAATACAAAAGACTCGTATAAAAAATTGCTGAATAACTCGACAAACATTCTGGATATCATTAAAGTGATAAAACCCTACCAGATTATGAGTAACCAGATTGTGTTTTACGGGTCGCAGAATTCGCTCAATTATCAGGGAGGTGCCCTTTTGGTGGTCGACGGGCAGCAGGTTGGGACTGATATTTCGGCGATAAGCAATATTTCCCCAACCGAGGTTGATCATATTAACGTATCGACCAGCCCAATTGATATCCAACGGTACACCGGATTAAACTCGGTAGGGCTGGTTGAAATTTTCACTAAACGTGGGCCTGAGATCAAGGAGCGGGAGAGTAAAGAAGAAGAAACGGCTGTTTCGTACAACGGGGAATACCGTCTTCCTCGCAAGTTTGTTGTCCCTGAAAAAACCGGGGATAACGACCGTCGGACAACGTTGTATTGGAACCCCGACATACAGGTAACCGATACAGGGCAGGCAGAGCTTTATTTTCCGGCGAGCCAGGTTCAATCCGACTTTCTGATAAAAGTAGAGGCAATTACTCCGGACGGGCGGGTGAAAAGTAGAGTGAAGAAAATCACCGTTTCGAAATAGTTAGGGCTGGTTGCAATAAGAGACGAGGCTGCCTGATGATTCAGGCAGCCTCGTTTGTTTACTCAGCCTTCGTCAGGCATGGAATATTAATAAGGGTGTTTTGCTGTGAAAAACCATCTGCCGGGCAATGCTCGGGTTAAAGATCCTTGTAATCAGGTTCCGTCGATGGGTTGTCAGTGCTAAAACATCAATTTTGTTTTCTGTTATAAACTTATCGAGGGCAGGCAAAACGTCGGGTCCCTGAAGTAGCTGGCATTCAAAATCAGATTTCTTATATTTTTCAATTAGGACATCTTTCATGCTGTTCAGTCGGGCCAGGTCAACTTCATCGGGTTCCGTTTGCTTGACGTGGACACAGATGACTTTTGCGTCGAACGTCTTTACCAGGTTGACCAACTTGTCTATTGCGACAAAATCCTCGTCATCGAAGTTGGTTGCATAGCCAATGGTCTTGAGGTTGTCGAGCCACCCTTCCGAACAGATTTCCGGAATTGCCAATACAGGAACTTTGGCCCGCGAGATCACTCCTGCGGTGATACTGCCCATTAGGTCGCCTTCCTGGGCACCGCTTCCGCGAATACCCATGACGATTAGTCTCGGCGGGTGTTTTCGGGAGTAAGAAAGGATGTCTTCTTCCGGGTCGCCCACTTTAACGATGTATTCGTGATGCACTTTTTTCCATTCCTTTTCGCCAATTCCGGCGATTATCTCAGACATAAACTCGGTGAATTTTTTCCGGGTTTCTTCTTCGGCTAATTCATAGCGGAGGAAAAGGGCCGAATCATAAACAATTACGTCTGAATACGGGATCGTCATTGCTCCGGGTTGAGGAGAGGAATGGTAAATAACAAGTTGCGATTTGATTTTGTGGGCAATCTGGAATGCCAGTTTGACGGCCTTTTTCGAATAGGTCGAAAAGTCAACCGGAACCAGAAGATAGTTTTCTTTTCGGCTGGTGTCTTTCATGACTTTACCCAGCATTTCTTCCAGGATTGGGAAGGCTTTGCTAAGGTCCTTTTCCCGGATTTTTACACTGACCCCGGAGGCAACCGCACCTTGCAGGAGGTTGACATTTTCTAAAAAACAATCAATCCCTTCAGCCTCAAGCAATGAACGTAAAATCTCAGCCTTCGGATAGGGAAGAAGGACAAGTGTTATGAGCTTTTCTTCCATGGCTGTAGTTTTTTAGTGAGTATTCTGTTTAATAATTCGAAAAAATCAACCGGAGGGTTACCAAATCATTTTGGAATTATTTATGTTCTGCAAACTAAAAAAGCCTGCCCACAGGGGCAAGCTTTTAACTGTAACCGTAACCCTGAACGGTCCGATCTATTTTTGGACATAGACCCGATACGCCCATTTGTCTAAATCAAGTTTTGTATCTATCCCGAATGTTTTTGTTTCTCCGGAGAAATAATCCTGGTACGTTCCGGCTGCCGGCAACTTCACGGAGCATTCTGCCGGCTTCGGCGAAAGGTTGAATATGGCCAGTAGCTGGTTGTTTTCTTTTGTCCGGGTAAATGCCAGCGTTTGATCCGGGGCCGATGTTTCTGCGAAAACGATGGGGGCGCCTGAATTCCCGTTCCAAAGTGCCGGATTGGTGTGTTTCAGGATAATTAATGAGCGATAAAATGCTTGCATGGTGGTGTCGGCCCAGTTAATTGTGTCTTTTTCGAAAAAGCGCAGGCGTTTTTTTAACCCGGCTTCCTGGCCGCTGTATAACAAAGGCATCCCTTCGATGGTAAAAGTTAGCGTGGCAAAGGTTTTTACGGCATCGCCCATGCGTTCGTATTCCGAACCGTTCCAGCTGTTTTCGTCGTGGTTAGTGATAAATTGGATCGGGAACGATCCGGGAGCATATTTTTTGTTTGTACCGTCGAAATAGGCTTTGATGTCCTGGGCTGTTTTTTTACCTTGGGCCACATCGTTCAAAATATGGTGCAGCTCCCAGGCATAATTTGAGTCAAACGCTTTTTTCAGGAATCCCGGATGATCTTCGTCTTCGGCAAGCATATAAACCGGCTTAACTGAATCAATCGAGGCACGTGCTTCCTCCCAAAAGTCCTGCGGTACTCCCCAGGCCACATCGCAACGGAACCCGTCGATATCGGTTTCTTTGACCCAGAAATTCATGGCTTCGATCATCGCCCTGCGCATGGGTTTCGATTCGAAATTCAGGTCGGCAATATCGGTCCAATCCGGATCGGGGGAAATAATTGCGCCGGTTGAATCGGTGGTGTACCAGTCGGGGTGGTCGTAAATCCATTGATTATCCCATCCGGTGTGGTTGGCAACCCAGTCGATAATAACTTTCATCCCCAGTTCGTGGGCTTGGTTAACCAGTTGTTTGAAATCGTTCATTGTTCCAAACTCCGGATTGATGGCTTTGTAATCTTTCACCGAATAATAAGACCCGAGCGACCCTTTTCGGTTCTTTTCTGAAATGGGGTTGACGGGCATAATCCAGAGAATATCGACGCCCAGATTTTTTAGGCGTGGAAGGTGTTTTGCGAAGGCATTGAATGTCCCTTCCGGGGTGTATTGCCGGATGTTTACTTCGTAAAGTACGGCATTGTTGCACCACTCCGGAACAACAGGGCCGGCAGATTCAGGCTTTTTCCCCGGAGGGTTGCAGGCAAATAACAGTCCTGCCAGGAAGAAAATAAGAAGTTTCTTCATATCCGTTTATGTTATGCGGTTATTAAAGTTTCTTCAATCCTTTTATCTGCGACGGGGCTGTAACCTCCATTATGCTGATTGCATAACCTCCGCCCGGTGCACATTGTTGTTTTAATACCGATTTGCTGTTTACCAAAACTTTCCGGATGGTATAAGCCTGAGGGTTGGTTAGGTAATGAGCTCCGGGGGCATCGGCATAAATCGTTGCGATGTAATTTTTGTCCGGATCGAGGAAGTCGAATTTCAGGACCGAGAGATAGCCGTTTTCATCGACCGTCGTTCCTACAAACCAATTGCCGGTACCTTTGGCTTTGCGGGCAATGGTAATGTAGTCGCCCGGTTCGGCCGCTAAAGCGCGCGAATCGTCCCAATCGACGGCAACGTCTTTGATAAACTGAAACGCATCGGCAAACCGCATGTAGTTTTCCGGTACATCGGCCGCCATCTGGAGCGGGCTGTACATGGTTACATACAAAGCAAGTTGTCGGGCCAGCGTGCTGTTTACATGTGACTTATTCCCCGGATTGAGTTTGGAGATATCCATTTCAAAGATCCCCGGGGTATAGTCCATCGGGCCGCCAATCAGGCGGGTAAACGGAAGAATAGTGGTATGGAATGGTTTGCTTCCTCCAAATGCTTCGTATTCGGTTCCGCGTGCCGATTCGTTGCCGATCAGGTTCGGATACGTCCGGCATAACCCGGTTGGGCGAACTGCTTCATGAGCATTGACCATGATTTTGTATTCGGCTGCTTTTTGTACGGCATACAGGTAATGGTTGACCATCCATTGTCCGTAATGATGTTCCCCGCGCGGGATTATGTTGCCCACGTAGCCGCTTTTTACCGCGTTATAGTTATTATCTGCCATAAATTGGTAGGCTTTGTCCATATGCCGTTCGTAGTTGCGTACAGAGGCCGATGTTTCGTGGTGCATCATCAGGCGCATGCCTTTCGAGAGCGCATAATTTTGGAGCATCTTTACATCGAAATCCGGATAAGGGGTAACAAAATCAAAAACATAGTCTTTTGACTTGCCAAACCAATCTTCCCAACCAATGTTCCAGCCTTCGACCAGAAGTTGGTTGAACCCGTTTTGAGAAGCAAAATCGATATAACTCTTCACTTTTTCGTTGTTGGCCGCATGTTTCCCGTTGGGTTGGGCTTTCGAATAGTCGAACGTTTCGAGTTTCACCGAAGGTACATCGGTATAAGCCCAGGTACTTTTCCCGGTAATCATTTCCCACCAAACGCCCATGTATTTTACTGGTTTGATCCATGAGGTGTCTTTCAGTTTGCAAGGTTCGTTCAGGTTTAATGTGAGGGTCGACTGAAGGATGTCGGTCGCTTTATCGCTGACAATGACTGTTCGCCACGGTGAAGTACAGGGAGCCAGCAGGTACCCTTTCCTGCCCTGGGCATCAGGCGTGAGTACCGACCTGAAGACCATGTTTTTATCGTCCAGTTCGAGGTGCATGCACGAATAATCGACCAGAGCGGCTTCGTGCAGGTTGATATACAGTCCATCGTCGCTTTTCATCATCAGCGAAGTTTGTACCCCGGTAGGAGAGAATGGGGTTTGCGAAGCGTTTGGGGTAATGGCTTGTTCCATCAGTCCCCGTATTTCCGACAGTTTTGATTCGGTGTAGTCATATTCCTGGGTATCGTAATCGCCGGGGATCCAAAAAGCTTTGTGATCGCCTGCCATGGCAAACTGGGTGCATTCTTCTTTTATAACCAGATAATTCAGGTTGGGCTGCTCCGGAAATTCATACCGGAACCCGAGCCCATCGTTGAAAAGCCGGAAGCGAATGATGATGTAGCGGGCTGCTTTCTCCTGGGTAAGTGTTACCGCCAGTTCGTTGTAATGGTTCCGGATCGAATGGTATTCGCCCCAAACCGGCTGCCAGGTTTCGTCGAAACGAGATGTTTCGCTTTTCTTCAGGCTAAAGCCCGACATCAGGTCCCACGGGTCATCAAAAAGTTCGAGCCCCAGCGAGCTGGGTTTGATAACGGGTTTGCCCTTGTAGGTAAGGCTATAAAAAGGCGTTTCGTTTTTCAATTCGAACGTGAGGGCCAGTTGCCCATCGGGCGACTGTATTTGCTGTGCTTTGACACAGAAAACGCCCGCAATAAAAAGAATGAGTAATAACAGAATTTTTCGGGTCATATTTTTTAGCTAAGAACAGTTTATTTTAACTCGATAATCATGGCCGAGGCTGCCGGGACTTGGATGTGCGACAAATCCTTCAGGCTGGCTCCGCTAACAATATCTGTTCCGGTCTGGAATCCGGTTAATGATTCGGCAAAGCGGGATGTTTCCAGCTCTCTGGGTTCATCATTCTTATTCAGGATGACCATGACCGAGCCGGTTTCATTGTAGCGGAAATAAACATACAGGCCATTCTGGGGTACATAGTGTTTGAGTTTACCATCGTGTACCACGGGTTGGTTTTTCCGCCAGTTCAGCAGTTTCCTGAAATAATCCTGGGTTTGTTTCTGTTTGTCCGAAAGTCCTTGTCCGGTGAAGGCATTGATGTTATCGCCGGCCCAGCCGCCCGGGAAATCACTACGGATAATTCCGTGTTCGGGGCTTGTGGGATTTGCCATCAGGATTTCGGTTCCATAGAATATTTGCGGAATTCCGCGCGATGTCAGGAAAAAGGCAGTAGCCAGCCGGAAGAGTTTATCGTTTTCGTGCAGTTGGGTGTAGATGCGTGACATGTCGTGGTTGTCGGGAAAAATAACCAGTTTGTTGGCATCGGGATATAAGAAGTCGTTTGCAAGTGCTTCGTAGATTTTGATTAATCCGCTGTCCCAGTTTTCTTTTTCATTTAATCCTGAAACCACTGCATTTTGTACCGGGAAGTCCATCAGGCTGGGCAAACAGGAAACATACCCGTCTTTATTTTTCTGCCCTTTTTGCCAGTAGGCCACGATTCCCGGGTTTAAGCTCCATTCTTCGCCAACCATGCCTAAATGCGGATATTCTTCGAGCATGCGTTGGGTCCATTCGGCCATCATGTTTTTGTCCGGATAAGGGTAGGTATCCATTCGGATGCCCGATAATCCGGCGTATTCGGTCCACCAGATGCTGTTTTGGATCAGGTAGGTGGCCAGGAACGGGTTGCGCTGGTTGAGGTCGGGCATCGAGGTAACAAACCAGCCATCGGTCATGCCGCGTTTGTCGGTTTCGGAGGCGTGCGGATCCTCGTTTACCGTTCTGCGGTGTGTGGTGATCTGGATATCCGGGTACGCGTTCAGCCAGTCTTTCGAGGGGAGGTCGTTCATCCACCAGTGTTCGGAACCAATGTGGTTGAAAATCATGTCCATAATTAGTTTCATGCCGTGTGCTTTTAGTTCTTTCGAGAACTGGCGGTATTCTTCGTTGGTCCCGAAACGGGGGTCGACGCGGTAAAAATCGGTGGTCGAATAGCCGTGGTACGAGGTGCGGCTCATGTTATTTTCGAGTACCGGGTTTACCCAGACGGCTGTAAAACCCATGTTTTCAAGATACCCGATGTGTTGCTGCATCCCGGCAATGTCGCCGCCATGTCGTCCGTTAAAATCGGCCCGGTTGGCCGTTTCTTTCATGTCGGGTATATTGTCGTTCCCCGGGTTTCCATTCGCAAAGCGGTCGGGGGTAATCAGGTAAATGACATCCGAATTGTCAAACCCTTTGCGTTCGGCTGAGCCGGGTTCGCGTTCGAGCAACTGGTAGGTGGTGCGGTAAACTTCTTTCTGGTTTCTCCGGAAAACAAGATCGAACGACCCGGCCTTGGTTTCCGGGGCAATTGTCAGGTTTATAAACAGGTAGTTCGGGTTTCCCTGACGAGCGGTACTTTTTAGTTCAACGCCCGGATAATTCAGTTCGACGCTGGTTGTAGCTATTTCGGGGGCATGCACCATCAGTTGAAGCGCCGGATTTTTCATACCGGTCCACCAAAACATTGGTTCAACGCGATTGATTTCGTTTTTCCCTGCAAAAACCTGGATACATGCCAGGAGGATAAAAAGGATTAAGCTGAGTTGTTTCATTTAGTTGGTTTTTCAAAAGTTAGTTCCTGATTGCCTTTTAGTTCCTGCTCCTGCCCCCATATAACAAGCCGGATGGTGATGTCGGAGTGGTTCAACAGGCGGAATTGGGTGTTCTGCATGCTGATTTCCAGATGGGCACCCCGGAAGTTGATCCGGAACGAATAAGATTGCCAGCCTTCCGGAATGAATGGGTTAAAATGCAGACGCCCGTTTTTGACGCGCATGCCGCCGAATCCCTGGACGAAAGCCATCCAGGTTCCACCCATGCTGGTAATGTGCAGGCCGTCTTCGGTATCGTGGTTGTAATTATCCAGGTCGAGGCGGGCTGTACGCAGGTACATTTCGTACGCTTTTTCCCTGCGGCCGATCGAGGCAGCAAGAATGGCGTGAACACATGGGGAAAGCGACGATTCGTGCACGGTAAACGGTTCGTAAAAATCAAAGTGACGGGTAATGCTTTCCTGGCCAAATTCGTCTTCGAACCAGTATATACTTTGCAGGGTATCGGCCTGTTTAATGTAGCACGAACGCAGGATACGGTCCCACGACCATTTTTTGTTGATGGGCCTTTCGTCCGGATCGAGTTGGCTGACCGGGATCAGCTCTTTATCCAGGAACCCGTCTTGCTGGAGATAAATATCGCGGGTTTTGTCGTACGGGAAGTACATGTTGGCAATGATGTTTTTCCAGTAGGCGGTTTCTTTTAATTCGTTAAAATGGGTTTTGGTAACCAGCTCCTCATAAAGGTACGAGTGTTCTTTTTTCAGGTATTCAATTGCCTGAAGGGTGTATTTCAGAGTCCACACAGCCATGTAGCTGGTGTGAAAGTTATTGTTTACATTGTTTTCGTATTCGTTTGGCCCGGTAACTCCAAGCATGACGAACTTTTGCTTATCGTCGGACCAATTGACGCGCTGAGCCCAGAACCGCGAGATGGCCAGTAACACTTCGAATCCGTAAGGCGCCAGATACTCGCGGTCACCGGTGTATTCGATGTAATTGTGGATGGCATAGGCAATGGCTCCGTTGCGGTGGATTTCTTCAAAGGTAATTTCCCATTCGTTGTGGCATTCTTCGCCATTAATGGTTACCATCGGGAAAAGGGCTGCGCCATGGCTGAAGCCGAGTTTGGCAGCATTTTCAATGGCTTTGGGCAGGTGCTTATACCGGTAAAGCAGCAAATGTCTGGCAACCTGTTGGGGCGCTGTGGCCAGATAAAAAGGAAGGCAGTAAGCTTCAGTGTCCCAGTAAGTTACTCCGCCGTATTTTTCGCCGGTAAACCCTTTGGGCCCGATATTGAGACGTTCGTCGTCGCCCAGATAGGTTTGATTGAGATGGAAAATGTTAAAGCGGATTCCCTGCTGTGCGGCAACGTCTCCTTCAATCCGGATATCGCTTGTTTCCCAGCGTTTGGCCCACAGCTTTTCATGTTTTTCAAATAGTTTGTCGAATCCCTGGGACGCAGCGCGTTTTAAGACCTTGCCAATTGTTTCGGGCAATTTGCTTTTGGGGTGATAAAGACTAGAGGCATTGGCGGCATATTTTTCAAGTGTCAGCTCGTCGCCCTGGTTTAATCTTACGGAGAACTCGGCCGCAATATATTTTTCCTGATTAATCAGGGTTAGTTCCGGAGTAACCAGCTTGTTATTTATGAAAGCCTGGAACTGCATGCCCGTGCAAACCCGGAAGGCTGTTTTTCGGGTGTCCATGGTTACATATCCCGAGCCGGAGGGGTCTAAATTGCGGTCAATTTCAATCCAGAATTTTTCATCGTAATTCGAATCCTCGTTTACCACATCGCCATCAATGTATGGTTTCATGGTGATCTTTCCAGAGAAATTTAAGGCTTTTACCGAGTAGCGGATGGCTCCGATTTCCTGATCGGCCAGACTGAGGAACCTCGACGATTTTACTTCGATTTGCTTTCCTTTTGTAACTTCGGCGATAAAATGACGGGTCAGTAGTCCGTTTTGCATATTGGTTTCGCGACGGAATGAAAGGATTTTTGTTTTGGCCAGATCGAGTTCCTTTCCGTTGACCCGGACATTGATCCCGATCCAGTTCGCTGCGTTCAGAATCTTTGCAAAATATTCCGGATAGCCATTTTTCCACCAGCCTACGCGGGTTTTATCGGGATAATAAACGCCGGCGATGTAGCTGCCCCGTAAACTGTCGCCGCTGTATTTTTCCTCGAAATTGGCCCGTTGCCCACTACGCCCGTTACCGATGCTAAGCAGGCTCTCTGTGATCCTGTTTTCTTGTGGATGGAAGCCTTCTTCGATGATTCTCCATTCGTCGTGTATGATATAATTCTTCATTTTGCAGATTTTAATTGTCCTTAAACTCTCCAGTTATTTACCTGATTAACTGTAGAACTTAATCAGATCATTTACTCCAAAATTTTCGAAGCCCGGGATGACTTTATCGGCCAGATTCAGTATTTCCGGATCTCCAATCCCGATACATGGCATGCCCGCGTTACGGGCGGCTTCTAATCCGGCGACGGCATCTTCAAAAACCACACAATTTTCGGGGGCCACGCCCAGTAATTCAGCGCCTTTCAGAAATACCTCCGGGTCGGGTTTGGCGCTCGATATGCTGTTCCCGTCAACAATGGCGTCGAACAAATGGCCCAGTCCGATGCGTTCCAGGATAAGCGGAGCATTTTTACTGGCCGATCCGAGCGCAGTTTTTATGCCTTTCTCGCTTAGCCCGGTCAGGAAACTGGCCACGCCGGGCAGCGTATCGTTCGGTGTCATTTGTTCGATGTAGCTGACGTACAGTTTATTTTTCCGGTCGGCCAGTTTTTCTTTTTCCAATTCTGTAAAAGTCAGTTGGCCAATTTCGAGTAATATGTCAAGTGATTTCATCCGGCTGACGCCTTTGAGCCGTTCGTTATCTTTCTCGGTGAATTCAAATCCCAGTTCATTGGCTAAGCTTTTCCATGCGATATAATGAAACCGGGCCGTGTCGACAATGACCCCGTCGAGGTCGAATAAACAAGCTTTAATCATTCGGTTTTTCCTTTCTAATTTTTAGTGTCTGCCCCCATATTGGTTGCCGGAGGAGTGCTCGCTTGTATCGGTTACAAACAGGGCTGCCAGCGATCCCAAAATCATTACAACCCCGGCCAAAACCAGTATGTAAATGGCTTCTGAGTGGAAAAATAACCTTAGAATAGGGCCTCCGAAGATTCCGCTAATAATCTGGGGTATTACCACGGTCAGATTGAATAATCCCATGTAAATCCCGATTCTTTTGGGTGGAAGAGAGCCGGATAAGATTGCGTAGGGCATAGCCAGAATAGCAGCCCAGGCAATACCGATGCCGAGCATGGATAACAACAACAGATACTGGTTATTAAAAAAATAAGTCGAGATATAACCTAACCCACCCAGAAGTAGCGATCCGGAATAAACAACCTTTCGGCTGGTAGCTTTAACCAGAAAAGGCATAACTGTCGAGAAAATAGCTGCAAAAAGACTGTAAGCCCCAAAGCAAACCCCGACCCAGTTGCTGGCCTGGTTATAAGCTTCAGAACTTGTGTCGGTTACAGCTGTTCCCCAGTAATGCTGGGCAAATGCAGAGGTTGAATACACCCACATCAGGTACAGCGGGAACCAGGAAAACAATTGTACCAACGCCAGTTGTTTCATTGTTTTTGGCATATTCAGGAGCAGGTAGAAGAAGCTTTCTTTTTTAGTTTTTTCTTCTTCAGAAATATTGTTGTATGCCTCGAATTGGGCCGGTGGGTACTCTTTGGTTTTCAGGACCGTGACCAGCACGCTTAGCAGCAACATGGAGCCTCCGATGTAAAACGACCAGATTACCGAAGGGGCAACTTTGCCAGCGGCGGCTACATTTTCGATCCCGGCTGCTGTCAGGATGTAAGGTAACAGCGATCCGATAATTGCGCCCAGATTGATCAGGAAACTTTGAACGGAGTACCCGACGTTTCGTTGTTCTTCGGGGGTCATATCGGCAACCAGTGCCCGGAATGGTTGGAATGTCACGTTGAACGAACCATCCATTAGTGCGAGCATCACGGCCCCGAAAATCAAGGCGCCAAGTCCGCCGGCTTTAATCACAAACGGGGCGTTGGGCATAAAAAACATAGCGATCATTGAGACAAGGGCGCCCCCCAATATATAGGGGGAACGTCGTCCCAGTCGGGTCCATGTTTTGTCGCTGGCAGCTCCGACCAGTGGTTGTACGAGCAGTCCCATGGTCGGGGCCACTAACCAGAAAAATGAGAGTGTATCAATTTCAGCGCCTAAGTTCGAGAGTATCCGGCTTGCATTTGCATTTTGCAGGGCAAACCCAAACTGCACTCCCAGAAATCCGAAACTCAGATTCCAGATTTGCCAAAATTTCAAGGTTGGCTTTTTATTCATACCATGTTGTTTTACCAAATTATTAGCTGGAAAAAACAGACGACGTGCCCTTCAGGTCATCTTCAGGGACGTAACGGAAGTATTTTGCGGAATAAACTAACGTGGAATTACGGGTACAAAGATAATTGCCTTTTTTATTAAAAAGCAAGGGGTTGATCGTTTGTAAGCCCTTATACAACTGATAAAAGAGCCCTGAATTCGGGCTGAAAACACCGTTGCAAACGTTTGCAACGACAAGTAAAAAAATCTTCATTTCCCTGAGATTTTTTCACAAAGGGCACGAGCAGAATACCGGATCGTTATTTTTTTACCGAACTGCCCCTGACGATCAGGTCGGCCTGGAGGATCTTTATTTCCGGGGTCCGGTTTTCCGGAGATTTAAAAATATGTTCCATCAGCATTTCGGCGGCGGTGGTTCCCATTTCGTACCCATGTTGGTCGACTGAGGTAAGCGTAGGGTCTGTAATTCCCGAGAAGCGGCCGTCGCTGAATCCCACAATGGAAACCTGGTCGGGTATTTTGATGCCTTTTTTCTGGAGGGTTTGCATGGCGCCAATGGCTGTAAGGTCATTTACAGCAAAAATACCATCGGGTAAATTTCTGAACTCAATCAGCTCCAATATCGCGTTATGGGCTTTTTCAAACGAGTCGGCTTCGATGATCAGTGATTTGTCGACAGGAATACGGGCTTCTTCCAACGCTTTCAGGTACCCGTCAAGACGGTGTTGGCCTATGAGCAGGTTCAGCGGCCCGGCAAAGTGGGCGATGCGCTTGCATCCCGACTCAATCAGGTGGCGGGTTGCCCGGTAAGAGGCTTCCAAATCGTCGATAATCACCTGGTCGGCCTCGATCCCATTGGCCACCCGGTCGAAAAAAACTAAGGGGATCCCACTTTCCTGAATGTCGGTCAGGTGGGTAAAATCGGTGGTGTTTTTCGAGATCGAGACCAGGATGCCATCTACCCGGTGCGAAAGCAAAGCTTTGGTATTTTCAACCTCGCGCTCGTAGCTTTCGTTCGACTGGCAAATAATCACGGTATATCCGTTTTGAGATGCAACGTCCTCGATTCCACTTATAACTGACGAAAAGAAGTAATGTACGATTTCCGGGATGATGACGCCAATAGTGTTGCTTCGGCTGTTTTTTAAACTGAGGGCAACCGCATTGGGCTGGTATTTTAGTTTTTCGGCCAGGTCGTTAACTGCATTTTTGGTTTCGATGCTGATATCCGGATGGTTTTTCAGGGCCCGGGATACGGTTGAGGCGGAAATTCCTAAAATGCGGGCAATATCTTTAATTGTTATCTGGTTGCTTCTCATGTTTTTAGCTGGATAGTTGTTTCAATAAGCCTTAATCAGACCTGCGAATGTAAAAGCTTTTTGGTTTTGATCCTGAATTTATCAAAGTTTTTGAAAAAAAAGAATATGGATTTTTACCGACCGGCAACTACTTGTTTTATAACATATTGGGCGCAAACGACACCGCAAACGTTTGCAGAAAGTCAGCAATTAAAAAACATAAAATCTAATATTCGGAATCCATATTTTGGTCCCGGAATTAACACAAAACGGAATTTTTTTTGACGACTAACTAACATGAGTTACACATTAAAATCAATGACAATGAATTGATTAAAGAATGAATTAAACCTATAATTTTTGAAAAATGAGGATTATTCGCAAAAACCTAAAAGTATTAATGCTGGTACTTTCGTTGTTGCTGGTGCAATTTGCCTATGCACAGAAAGCAGTATTAACCGGTAAGGTGACCGACCGCTCGACGGGGGAAGCCTTGCCTGGCGTTACCGTAGTTGTGAAGGGGACAACCAACGGAACCCTTTCGGATATGGATGGTAATTTCAGGATCGAGCCGGAACGGGGACAAACTATCCAGTTTTCGTTTGTAGGCTATGTTTCGCAGGAAATAGTCTTTCAAGGACAGACGAATGTCTCTATTCAGCTGGCCGTTAGTACCGAAGAACTAAGCGAGGTTGTTGTAATCGGGTATGGTCAGGTAAAGAAAGAAGATGCGACCGGATCGGTGGTTGCAGTAAGTTCAAAAGATTTTAATAAGGGGGCCATTACTTCGCCACAGGATTTGTTGGTTGGCAAGAGTGCCGGTGTGGTTATCACCACGGCTGGCGGTGCTCCGGGCAGTGGTGCTACCATCCGGGTGCGCGGGGGATCTTCCCTGAATGCCTCGAACGATCCGTTGATTATCATCGATGGCGTCCCGCTCGACAACAATAACATTTCAGGGAGTAGCAACTTCCTGTCGTTTGTTAACCCCAATGATATCGAAACGTTTACGATCCTGAAAGATGCTTCGGCAACCGCGATTTATGGTTCGCGTGCATCTAACGGTGTTATCCTGATTACAACCAAAAAAGGAAAAGCGGGGAGCCCGCTTCGAATCAACCTGGATGTCAACACCTCTGTTTCAAGCGCCATTAAGTATATCGATGTTTATTCAGGCGATGAACTTCGTCAGATTGCAGTGGATCATAAAGATTTGTATGGCGCCGATAGTTTTGACCTGCTTTGGAACGGAAATACAAACTGGCAGAAGGAAATCTTCAGGACAGCTATTTCCCAGGATAACAACCTGAGTGTTTCCGGGGCATATAAATCGATGCCTTACCGCGTGTCGGTCGGATACACAAAGCAAAATGGGATCCTTAAAAACACCGATTTGCAACGGTTGACGGGTTCTGTCAGCATCGACCCGACGTTTTTTAATGGCAACCTGAAAGTAAATGCCAACGTGAAAGGGATGACTACCGATAACAATTTCGGAGATACCGGGGCTATTGGCAGCGCTATCAACATGGATCCGACCAAGCCGATAAAAGACGGAAGCTTGAATACCGACGGTTATTTTCAGTGGAGCAATTACGGAGCAAACCTTGGTACCCCGAACCCGGTTGAACAATTACTGGCTGTAGATAATAAATCGACAGTGAAACGGGTGATTGCTAACGCTCAGTTCAACTACAAAATGCCGTTTATCGAAGGCCTTCAGGCCAACTTAAACCTGGCAACCGACTATGCCAAGAGCGAAGGCCACAACAACCGCCCAACAACCTCACCATCGGTGCTTACCAGTCCGTTATGGGGCCGTTTGAGCAATTACGACGGGAAAAACTACAATAACCTGCTCGATTTCTACATGAACTACAACAAAGACCTGACTGGATTGAAGAGCAAGATTGATTTGACGGGTGGTTATTCGTGGCAGCATTTTAAACGGGAAGGGCACACATTGACCCGTGGCGTTGTTGATGCAAACCATCCATACCAGGAAACAGAAAATTCGGTATTCATTACCGAAAACTACTTAGTTTCGTTCTTCGGACGCTTGAACTATACGTTGCTCGATAAATATCTGCTGACTTTCACCATCCGCGACGACGGTTCTTCCCGCTTTATCGGCAAGAACCAATGGGGTCTTTTCCCATCGGCCGCTTTTGCCTGGAAAATTAAAGATGAATCGTTCCTGAAAAATGTAAAAGCCGTGAGCGACATGAAGCTTCGTTTAGGCTGGGGTGTTACCGGCCAGCAGGATATTGGCAACGACTATCCGGCCCAGGCCAGCTACACGGTTTCATCTACCGGTTCATATTACCCGATCGGCGGGGAATTTCTCCCGACTTTACGTCCAAGCGCCTACGATCCGGACATCAAATGGGAAGAAACAACCACGCAGAATGTCGGGCTTGATTTTGGGTTTGCCCATAACCGGATTGCTGGTTCGGTTGACCTGTATAAACGCGAGACCAAAGATTTGTTGAATACGGTAACAATCCCGACCGGGAGTAACTTCTCCAATACGTTGCTAACTAATGTGGGGAGCCTTGAAAATAAGGGAATTGAGGTTTCGCTGAACCTGGTTCCGATTTCGAAACAGGATATGTCGCTGAATTTGGGATTCAATCTTACATACAACAAAAACAAAATTACCAAATTGCTGCTGACCGATGACCCGAATTATATCGGGGTTCTTTATGGCGATGCTTTTACCGGCCAGAAACAGGTAACACGGGTTGGTTATCCGGCTTATTCGTTCTTCGTGAACAAGCAGGTTTACGATTCGGATGGCAACCCGATTGAAGGTCTTTATGTCGACCTTTCAGGTCAGGGCGGAGCCGTTAATGGCGATAACAACGACAAGTATATCTACCACAATCCGGTCGCTGATGTTTTAATGGGTTTCTCGGCCCGCTTTACCTATAAAAACTGGGATATGTCGGCTTCTTCAAGGGTAAGTCTCGGCAATTACGTTTATAACCAGGTTGCAGCAGGAGCCTCATACGACCAAATGTCCCAGATCGGATATTGGAAAAACTTCCCGAAGTATCTGAGCGAAACCAATTTCGTAAAACGACAGTTTACCAGCGATTACTTTGTTGAAAACGCTTCATTTTTTAAACTCGATAACTTAAGCGTTGGCTATACATACGATGATATCTGGGAAAAATCAAGCGCCCGTATCAGTTTTACCGTTCAAAACGTATTTACAATTACCGATTACAAAGGACTTGATCCTGAAGTATCGGGCGGTATCGACAACAATTTCTACCCCAGGCCTCGGGTGTTTATGTTGGGTATAAGCTTCTCGTATTAACCTTTCTAACGAAACACAGACATGAAAAAATTTATCATATCAGGCATTATTCTTTCCGCCCTGTTTATCACAGCGTGCGTGAACGATTTGGATGTTACGCCTAAAGATCCGGATACTATTTTGGCCGGGAACTTAAGTGATGACCCGACATACATGAAAGAAGTATTGGGTAAAATCTATGCCAGTTTTATAATTGCGGGACAAGGCGCTAACGGAGGCGCCGACATTAGCGCTTCAGACGATAACTTCTTTACCACCATGCGCGCTCTGTGGAACCTTCAGGAGATAACCACCGATGAGGCTATTTGTGCTTGGGGCGATGTGGGGATTTCCGACCTGAACACGCAAACCTGGAGCCCGAGCAACCCGTTCCTGACAGCATTGTATCAGCGCTTGGGGTTAAGTATTACGTATGCCAACGATTTTATCAAGCTGACAAATGGAAGTACAGACGCCAATGTTATGCGGTACAATGCAGAGGCACGTTTCTTAAGGGCATTGGCCTATTACTGGTTTATCGATCTGTTTGGGAACCCGCCATTTACAACCGAAGAAGATGGCGTCGGAAAATTCTATCCAAAGCAGATCAAACGGGCCGACTTGTTTAAGTATCTGGTTTCCGAACTGCACGACATTGAAAATAAATTGGGAGAACCCAAATTCTCTTATCCACAGGCCGATAAAGCAGCTGCCTGGATGTTACTGGCACGACTTTACCTGAATGCTGAAGTTTATACCGGGACGGCTAAATGGGACAGCTGTAAAATCTATTGTGATAAAGTCATCAATAGCGGCAAATACTCCCTGGCTACAAATTATCGTCAGAACTTCAGCGCCGATAACGATGGCAAACATAACCCGGAAATGATTTTTGCCTGGGAGCAGGATGGCACTTACACCCAGGGTTACGTCGGGACAACGTTCATCATCGAATCTTCGAGCGATGCAACATACATCCGGGCCGAGGATTTTCATGGTTTGACTTCGAACACCAACTGGAACGGGAACCGGGCGCGCAAACAATTCATGAATGTGCTGGTCGATACATTGGCTACCTACGGAAATGTACAGGTTCCGTCAACCGATGTTCTGTTCTCGCAATGCAAAGACAAACGCGTATTCCTGAAGATGAAGAAAAGCATGAACATCCCGAGTGCTTCTTCAAGCGGCGATTACGGGATTGGCGTATATAAATTCACGGCAAAAAACAGCGATGGAACTTTGCCGGCGACCTACAACCCGGCTTATGCATGTACCGATTTCCCGATTTTCAGGCTGGCCGATGCGTACCTGATGAGGGCCGAGGCATTGTTCAACCTGGGCGATAAAGCCAATGCGGTGAAAGATGTCAATGTAATCCGGGAACGGGCTTATGGCAACACATCCGGCAACATAACCACAGCCCAGTTAACTTCTCAGTTTCTGCTCGACGAGCGTGGCCGCGAATTTTACTACGAAGCCCAGCGCCGTACCGATCTGGTCCGTTTCGGGCAGTTCACCAATGGCACCTACAAATGGCAATGGAAAGGCGGAACTTATGCCGGGACCCAAACCGATTCGCACTTGAACATTTTCCCCATACCGGGAGACGAAGTTTCTGCCAATCCAAATGTTACACAAAATGCTGGTTACTAAACCTTAAAATACTGAACAATGAAACGAAATTTCAAAATATATCTGGCTCTTATCGGGTTGCTCGGTCTTTTGTTCTCGTGCGAAGAGGACGGGACCAAAGTGTATATGCTTGACAACCCGATTGCACCTTCCATTTCAACCGTTCCTGATTTGACCCTTTTGCGAACCAACGGGGCAAACATCATTTCGTTTGTCGGGACGCCGGTTGACCCGGGGTTCAAGGCTTCAGCAACCTATTTCCTCGAAGCCTGTGTTTCCGGGACTAACTTTGTCGATCCGGTTACCTTGTATTCCGGGGTTCAGGATACCTTGATCCAGTTTACGGTCAGTAGCTTGAATGGCCTTTTGCTGAAAAAATTTGATGCAGATGTGGCAACATCGGCCGATTTGCGTATCCGTGCCGTTTTGGTTGTCGATGCTGGGACCACTGCACCGGGAACAAGCAGTAATCCGTTTGAATACATCTCGGCCACGAAAACGGTAACCGTAACCCCGTATGGGCAGCCACGCCTCGATCTGATTAACTCAGGAATGACTCAAAAAGTTGAATCAGCTTTAGGCAACGGGCAGTATGTTGGCTTTGTGAAGTTGGATACGTCTAAGCCATTTACGCTGAAAGACCCGGATACAAACAAAACCTACGGGGCCGGCGGATCGGGACTGGCTGTAAATGGCTCGGCAATTGCTGTCCCGACTGATCCCGGAAGCGGGTGGTACCGGTTGAAAGTTGATACAAATGCGTTAACCTATTCATTGGAACCTTATCGGATTGGACTTGTTGGTTCGGCTACCCCGAATGGCTGGGATACCCCGGATCAAAAGATGGACTACGATTCGAAGTCAGGAACCTGGTACATCACGATTACACTGGTCGATGGCGATATCAAGTTCCGTTTGAACGATGCCTGGGCCTGGAACCTGGGTGGTACAACCACCAACCTGGTACACAACGGATCGAATATCGCGGTTACTGCTGGTAATTATACGATCAGGCTTACCATTACCAACGAAACCTCCGGTTCTGAAACGGGTACTTTTACCATTGTGAAAAATTAGCGCGAAACAGAGTGCCTTCCCTGAAAAGGAGGGCGCTTGCAAATGCTTTTAATTCATTATAAACAAAGTCGAAAATGAAAAAAATAATATACAGAATACTGGCGATCCTTGTTCCCGTGAGCATGCTGTTGGCATCTTGCACCGAGGAAATGTCGGATGTCCGGTTAGATCCGAAGCTCGCTACGTCTAAAACCCAGAATATTACCTCTTCCTCTGCAACCGTTGTGGGTTTTGTCGTTGCCCAAGGCAGTGGATTTGCAGAAAGAGGGGTTTGTTACAACACTGCTGCAAACCCAACAACGGCAAACAGCAAAGTAGTTTTTTCCGATATGAGCAATGTTTCGGCAACATTCGCTGTCACGCTCTCGGGGTTGAATTATGCAACAACCTATTATGCCCGCGCGTATGCGCTGACAGAAAATGGCACGATTTACGGCGAGGAAATAACATTCACCACGCTGCCCGTTGTACCCACAGTTACAACCGGTGTTTTCAAAGCAACCTCCGGCACAACAGCTTCCGGAGGGGGTGAGGTTACCAATGATGGCGGAGCAACTGTTACGGCTCGCGGTGTTTGCTATAGCACCAAACCCAATCCAACGGTTGCCGATAGTAAAACAACCGACGGAACAGGGAAAGGCGCCTTTACAAGTTCTCTTGCTGACCTGAAAGGGTTGACAACATACTACGTACGGGCTTATGCAACCAACAGCGCCGGAACAGCATACGGTTCTGAAGTTTCATTTACAACTCCTCAGGCCATCGTCACCTTGTGGGTAGCCGGTGATTTCCAAGGATGGAACCCGGGTGCGGCAACCGATTCGTTGATGAACACGTCCGATAATCAGTTGGTCCGTGGCTATGTCTATTTGCCTAACACAAATGGGTTCAAGTTTGTCAGTCAGAAAAACTGGGATGGCCCGAATTATGGTGCCGGCGATTCGGACGGAAAATTAAGCGCCGATGGCGGGGCCGGCAACCTGAGTGTTTCTTCGCCCGGTTATTACTACTTTACACTTGATTTGGCGAACCTTACCTACACGGCAACCAAAACAACCTGGGGTGTGATTGGTTCGGCAACTGCCGGTGGTTGGGCTGCTGACCAGGCAATGGTTTACAGCTCGTTCTTCAAACAATGGGTGGCCACCATTCCGTTAACTGCCGCTGAGTTTAAGTTCAGGGCAAACGGTGGATGGGATTTGAATTACGGCGATACCGGTAAAGATGGCGTTTTGGATGCCGGCGGCGATAATATTCCCGTTGCAACGGCCGGAACGTATACCATCATGATGAACCTGTCGTCGCCCAATAATTACAAATACACGGTAACTCAGTGGAGTATCACTGGTGACGCTGCAGGTGGCTGGGGTAACGATATTGATATGGTTCCTAATGCGGACAACACCTGGACTGTGACTGCAACTCTGAGCAAAGGTGAATTTAAGTTCCGTGCAAATCATGATTGGACGATCAACCTGGGCGGAACGCCTTCCAATTTGTCATGGGGCGGTTCCAATATCAAGATCGACGCAGCCGGGACTTACACGATTAAGCTTAATCTGGTAAATGGCACATACTCAATTCAATAAAAAGTAAAACCAACAATGCAAAGAAGTTGTTCCTTTTGGGGCAGCTTCTTTGTTTTTCAAGTTGCAACCTGTTCAATTTTAATTTCAAAAAGACGTATAAAATGACCCGACTTTATTTGTTCCTGATATCTGTGTTGTTACCGGTTTATTTATCGGCCCAAAGCATAACAACCAACCCGGCTCTTCCAATCGACAGCAAGCCGGTAACCATAACATTCGATTCGTCAAAAGAAAGTCGGTTAGGATATTTTACGTCCGATTTATACGCTCACACCGGAGTTATACTCGAAGGCTCGTCTTCCTGGCAGCATGTGATCGGCACCTGGGGAAACAATTCTGTACAGCCCAAGCTTACCAACAAAGGCGGAGGAATTTACGAACTAACCATTACTCCGGATATTATTAGTTATTATTCCGTTCTTTCGACCGAGAAAGTTAAAAAGCTGGCTTTCGTTTTTCGTTCGGCCGATGCAAGCAAACAAACCAATGACCTTCTCGTTGATGTTTATACCGAAGGGCTCAATTTAAGCATCACATCACCCTCGGAGATCAATATTTTTGAAAAAAATGAATCGTTCCTGTTTTCCGCTTCGGCAACAGTTGGTGCCGAACTGAAACTATATCTGAACAAACAGGAAATTGCTTCCGAAACAGGAACTTCAATTTCCAGGACCGTGACCATCCCTGATGCCGGAAATTACTGGTTAAAAGCAAAAGCCATCCAAAGCTCGACCATCATCGTCGACTCTGTTTATGTCTGTGTCCGTGAAACGACTGTGGATGAAGGCAGGCCTGCCGGATTGCCAAACGGGGTTAACTACATCGACGAACAATCAGCTACCCTGATACTTTATGCGCCGGGGAAAAACCATATTTTCGTTACGGGCGATTTTAATAACTGGCTTCCCGATAATGCCTACCAGATGAAAAAAGATGGCAATTATTTTTGGCTGACTCTCGAAAACCTCGTGCCCGGGAAAGAATATGTTTATCAATACCTTATTGATGGTGCCCTGAAAGTGGCAGATCCATACACCGACAAGGTATCTGATCCTTATGACGACCAGTATATCTCACCGACCGTTTATCCGGATTTAATTGCCTATCCGGATGGAAAAGCCGAAGGCCGTGCCTCTGTTTTGGAGACCGGGCAGCCGGCCTATAACTGGGAAAATACCACTTACGATATTCCATCGGCCAGCCAATTGGTTGTTTATGAATTATTGGTCCGTGATTTTACAAACGATGGAACCTACAGGGCGGTTCAGGAAAAACTGGAATACCTGAAAAAACTAGGGGTAAATGCAATTGAGCTGATGCCTTTCAGCGAGTTCGAAGGAAATAGCAGTTGGGGATACAACCCGAATTTTTACTTTGCCCCGGATAAAGCCTACGGAACCAAGAACGATCTGAAAGCATTGATCGACGAATGTCACCGGCAAGGTTTTGTGGTCATTCAGGATATGGTGTTAAACCATGCTTATGGGTCATGCCCGCTGGTAAAAATGTACTGGGACAGCGCCAATAACCGTCCGGCTGCCAATAATCCGTGGTTCAATGTGTCTTCGCCAAACACAACGTATAGCTGGGGGTACGATTTTAACCATGAAAGTCAGGCGACCAAAGATTTTGTCGATCAGGTTACGCGCTATTGGCTGACCGAGTATCGGGTGGATGGGTTCCGGTTCGACTTTACCAAAGGGTTTACAAACACGCCGGGCGATGGGAGCGGGTATGATGCTTCGCGTATTGCAATTCTGGAACGGATGGCTGATAAAATCTGGGCTGTTAATCCGAAAGCGTTTGTAATTCTTGAGCATTTTGCAGCCAACACAGAAGAACAGGAGCTGGCTGCCTACAAAAACGGGATGCTCGTTTGGGGCAATGCCAATTACAATTTCAACGAAGCGACCATGGGATACAACGATGGTGGAAATTCTAATTTTTCATGGGCTTCGTACCAAATGCGTGGTTACTCTAAGCCCGGGCTGGTTGCTTACATGGAAAGTCATGACGAAGAGCGCCTGATGTACAAAAACCGGATGTATGGCAATTCCTCCGGAAGTTATAACATTAAAAACTTAAACACGGCGCTCAACCGGAACGAGATGGCGGCAACATTTTTCCTGTCGCTGGCCGGCCCGAAAATGATTTGGCAGTTTGGCGAACTGGGGTACGATTATTCGATCAACCGGTGTGAAAACGGCTCGGTCTCGTCGGATTGCCGGACCTCGCCCAAACCGGTTGTCTGGGATTATTATGAAGATTCGGTCCGGCTGAGGTTGTTCAGCGTGTATACCGGTATGTTGCATTTGCGTCAGGAATTTCCGGTATTTACCGATGGGGCCGAGTCGCTGGATGTGTCTGGTTCTGTGAAAAAAATAAAGCTTGAGTACGGGAATCACCATATTTTGGTCCTGGGAAACTTTGGGGTAACACAAACAACCATCGATCCGGCATTCCAACATACCGGTGATTGGTACGAATATTTTTCCGGAGCAAAAAAAACCGTGACAAACACCAGCGAACAGATGACCCTTCAACCGGGCGAATACCGCTTGTATTCGGATGTAGAACTACCGCCATATAAAGACTTTTCGACGGCGGCACCGGCTTGGCAGAAACTGAGTTCGCCGCTTATTGTTTTCCCGAACCCGGCTTCATCGGGAATTACGGTTAAAATGCCTATTGGAGCATCCGAAGTCAGGCTTTTTTCTCCGGAAGGGAGGCTGTTGAAAACGTGTGGGGCGAGCAATGAAAGCCAGGTACAAGTGGATCTGTCGGGATATGTTCCCGGGATATATGTCATTCAGGTAAGATCGGAAGCCGGATTATTCTCGCAGAAACTGATTAAATATTAGCCATGTCCTGTTCTTCTGCCGGGAAGTGGTGTTAAAGATCATTTCTTTCTAATGGGTTTTTGCCTATTTTAGGTATCTTCACAATTATAAATTCCGGCGACATGAAAAGGTTCATAGCGTTTTGGATTCTGGTATTCATGGTTGGGTCGGTTGTTGGGGTGCAACCTGTTCGGAAACCATTTTTATTTGTCAAAATTGATGGGACGCTTTACAAGAGCGGCGATAACATTGTCGTAAACCCCAATCAGGTCCTGAAAATAACTTCTTCCCTGGAGGGAGGCCGTAAAGACTACGTAAAGTTTCCGGAAACCTATGCCGATATTCTTCCCCAGGGGCAGATCTTACAACGCGATGATTCGCATTTACTCTACCGCCTGAATGGCGAAGATTATGAGTGGCGCCTGAAAAACCTGTCGGTGCAGTATCTGACGGATTCAAACATCAAAGTGGAATATGCCGACGAAAACAGTGCTGATGCCACGTTGACCGTCATATCGAACGAGTTTCCGCAGTCGTACGTGCGTGTGATCCTGAAAGCGACCTGGGAGCTTGTACAGGGCGAAAACAGCAGCTTGGAAGAAAATGTGGCCGAAGCAATCATCTACCTGAATGTGTCGGGGGCCAACGAAGTATGGTTTAACTCCCGGAATATTGTTGCCAAAGGCATTCCCAACGATTCAATCCGGGCAAAAGCCAACCTGATCCAGCAATCGTTCGATGAAGTGGAGGCTAATCTGGCCAAACTGAATTTCTCGGTCGTTCCGGCAAGTATCCGGACTTTGCAGTCGAATGTGAATGCGTTGCACGATGCGATACATCAGGCCGAGCAGACAAACCCGGGATACAAAACAACCATCCTGATTATTGGTTTGCCCAGCGACCAGCCTTATAAGGATATCGAACGGATTGCCAAGGTAAAGGCCGCCTGGGATGAATTGGGCCGTTTGCTCCAAACGACCACCGAGAAGCTTGAAACGCTGAACTCCAAATCGAAATCAGATAACGAAAAGGCGCTGGAACAACAGATCAAATTGTATTACAACTGGAGAAAGCAAATATCTCAGGATGCGCCGGACATTTTCAACCGCTATTTGCCCGAAATCAATCAGGATGAAATACAGCTGCCTGGCAATTTGTATTATATCGGTGAAGAAAAGTATAAAGGCGATTTTGATAAAAACATGATTGATTTCAAAACGTTTATCACAAAGCGAAACGATCAGTATCCGGAGGAAATTGCCAAAATAAACAACCTGTACACCCGGCTTCAGGCAGTTAAGTTGTTTGATGGGATGCTCCGGAGCTATTTTGCTTCGGCAACCTGGTACCAATGGCAGAACAACCGCCAGCGATAACCGTTAAAACAATTTTTTGCGTTTGATCAGGTACGAGAACAGCATGTGCCTGAAGTCTTCATTGATATCGGCTTCGGCCAGGTCGATGTGATATTGCCCGCATTTAACCTTTAAATCTTCGAAATAGAGCTTTACGGCTGCCTGGTAATTGTTCTTCATATCCTGGGGCGAAAAACGGATGTGTTCGCCTGTTTCGAGGTCGACAAACCGGTACGGACGGTTTTGAAATTCAAAATTGCGTTCCTGGCGATGGTCGGTTACGTGAAAGAGCAAAACCTCGTGTTTGTTGTACCGTAAATGCTGAAGGGCTTCAAACAGTTGATCGGTTTTATCGGTTTGCTCAATCATGTCGCTGAAAATAATGACCAGCGAGCGTTTGTGAATGCTTTCGGCAATCTGGTGGAGCGCATCTACGGCATTGGTCCTTTTTCGGAGCGGGTTCTGATCGGCCTGCAATAACCGCAGCAGTTGCCCGTAGAGTAATTCGGCATGAACAGACGATAGCCGGGCCTGTGAATGAAATTCGACATGCTCTGAGAAAAGAGTCAGGCCGGCGGCGTCGCGTTGCTTCCGGAGCAAATAAATTAAAGCGGCAGCCGAATAAACCGAGTAGGCCAGCTTGTTCATCTGCGCTTTTTTACCTTTCTCATAAGGAAAAAGCATCGACGACGAGGTATCGATTACAATCTGGCAGCGCAGGTTGGTTTCTTCTTCGTATTGCTTGACGAACAGGCGATCGGTGCGGGCAAACAGCTTCCAGTCGATATGCTTGGTCGATTCGCCTGTATTGTAAAGGCGGTGCTCGGCAAATTCGACCGAGAATCCGTGAAACGGACTTCGATGAAGCCCGGTAATAAAGCCTTCGACGACCTCGTGCGCAATCAGTTCAAGGTTGTCGAACTGCTGAAACTGCTGTATATCGAAAAGATTGTTCATGCCATTCAAAATAAAAAGGCATAAGAAATTTCTTTCCTATGCCCCAAATATCTTCTTTTCAAAAGAAATTAAAGGATGCTCTCAACTTTTGAGGCAAGTGTTGTTTTGGGAGCAGCTCCTACGTGTTTTTCCACAACCTCGCCCCCTTTAAAGAACAAGATAGTCGGGATATTACGGATACCATATTTGGCAGCAGTTCCCGGATTGCTGTCAACATCTACTTTGGCTACAATTAATTTTCCGGCATAGTCTTCGGCAAGTTCCTGAACAACAGGAGCTACCATGCGGCACGGGCCGCACCATTCTGCCCAAAAATCAACCAAAACTGGCTTATCCGACTGAAGAACGATCTCTTCAAAATTCGCATCATTAACTTCTAAAGCCATAACTCAATATTTTTATATGTTAATACTTTTATAGTCAAATCCATCACAAAATTAGCCTAATTAATTTTAAAAGCAAGGTCATCGTATTTGTCAAAAAATGAAAGAATTTCATCGTTGATTTCAATTCTCACATTTCTTGAGAACAGATTGAGTGTCATTTTTGTTTCCGGGTCCCAGATATTAAATTTCAGGATGACTTTCCCTTTGTTTTTTGCGGTCAGGCTTTCCAGTTCGTTTACAATGGCTGCATTAATGACCGGCAGTGGCATTTCAACCGTCAGGCTTTTTATCAGGTTTTGCCGTACTTCGCGAAGTTCTTCGATGCGTGAAACTTTGAATTCAAGCTGATCCTGCCCGAACCGTTGCTGGACGACCCCTTTTACAAGCAGGTAGAGGCCCGGTTTGCAGAATTTGCTGAAATCAACATAGTCTTTTGCAAAGAAGAATATTTTATATGAATCGGTATAGTCGGTTAGCACCATGTGGCAATAGGGTTTTCCGGTTTTGCCGAAGGCTTCGCGTGCCTCGGTCACCATACCGGCAAATGTCAGCTCGCGCCCTTTGAGCTGCTCGATGTTGTTGTTCAGGTCTTTTAACGAAACATCCTTTGTCGCGAAATTTTCGACCTCTAACTTATATTCGTCAAGCGGGTGGGACGAGAGGTAAATCCCGATCAGGCTTTTTTCTTTTTCAAGAAGAACAATCTTGGGCCATTCTTCGACAAAGGGAGCTTCGGGTTTCTGGATCGTTTCGCTGGCCATCACCTCGCCAAATAACGACGGCTGTGAATTTTGGCTTTCGAATTGCATCTTGTTTCCGTAGCGGATCAGTTTTTCGATGAACGTCTGGTCGTTTTCGTCGGGGGCGAAAAATTGGCTGCGGAAATGCTTTTTAAATCCGTCGAAAGCTCCGGACATGGCCAGGGCCTCGAGGTTTTTCTTGTTTACCGATTGCAGGTTCACACGTTCAACGAAATTGTAAATATCGGTAAACTCGCCTTTTTCGCGGGCTTTCAGCAGGTCGAGGACCGCTCCTTCGCCAACGCCTTTCACGGCTGCCAGGCCGAAACGTACATCGCCGCGTTTGTTTACCGTAAATTTCACATGACTTTCATTTACATCCGGGCCAAGCACATTCAGTTTCATGCGTTTGCTTTCTTCCATCAGCTTGGTGATCTCGGTAATGTTGCTCAGGTTCCGGCTCATGTTGGCCGCCATAAATTCGGCCGGGAAGTGGGCTTTCAGGTAACCGGTCTGGTAGGCTACATACGCATAACAAACCGAGTGAGACTTGTTGAAGGCGTAACTGGCAAATGCTTCCCAGTCGCCCCAGATTTTATCGATCAGTTCTTCCGGTTTTTTCTTGCCGTCACAGCCTTTCATAAACTCCGGATTGTTTAGGCAGCCTTCCTGGAACTTAGCTTTCAGCTTGTCCATCATGGCCTTGATTTTTTTACCCATGGCTTTCCGGAGCGAGTCGGAGTCGCCTCGCGTAAAACCGCCCAATGCACGCGACTGGAGCATAACCTGTTCCTGGTAAACCGTAATTCCGTAGGTATCTTTCAGGTATGGTTCCATCAGCGGGTGGTCGTATTCAATTTTTTCCTGGCCATGTTTTCTCCGGATAAAAGACGGGATGTACTCCATAGGGCCTGGTCGGTAAAGGGCGTTCATGGCCACAAGGTCTTCAAACCGGTTGGGCTTCAGCGCGCGGAGGTGTTTTTTCATTCCGGGCGATTCGAACTGGAACACACCGGTGGTATCGCCATTGCTGAACAGTTCGAAGGTTTTGGCATCGTCCATCGGGATTTTGTCGATATCGATTTCAATTCCCTTTGAGCGGCGGATGTTTTCAAGAGTTTCCTTGATGATCGACAGTGTTTTCAGCCCCAGAAAGTCCATCTTTAACAGTCCAATGGCTTCAACAAAATGGCCGTCGTATTGCGTTGTAAGCAGTTCTTCGTCTTTGGTTGGCATAACCGGGATATGGTCGGTCAGCGGGTCGCGGCTGATCAGGATACCGCAGGCATGTACGCCGGTTTGGCGAACCGAGCCTTCTAATGTTTCGGCGAACCGGAGTGTTTGCCGGACCAATTCATTGGGCGAGTTTAATTCCTGCTTCAGTTCGGGGCTTTCTTTATATGCTTTTTCAAAGCTCATTTTGGGGGCTTCTGGGACCAGCTTTGCCAAACGGTCGGCATCCGGGAGCGGGAGCTTCAACACGCGGGCCACGTCGCGTATGGCAAGCTTGGTCGCCATCGTGCCAAAGGTACAGATGTGGGCTACTTTGTCTTTGCCATATTTTTCGGTCACCCAGTCGAGTACCATCTGGCGGCCGTCGTCGTCGAAATCGATATCCACATCGGGCATCGAAATACGATCGGGGTTCAGGAAGCGTTCGAACAGCAGGTCGTACCGGATAGGGTCGATGTTGGTAATTCCCACGCAATAGGAAACTACTGCGCCTGCAGCCGAACCACGGCCGGGGCCAACCAGGACGCCCATTTCGCGGGCTGCATTGATAAAGTCCTGCACGATCAGGAAGTATCCCGGGAAACCCATGGTTTTGATGGTGTTCAGTTCAAAATCAATCCGTTCCTTCACATCTTCCGGAAGAGGGTTGCCATACCGGATATAAGCGCCTTTGTAGGTCAAATGTTCCAGGTAGTCGGATTCAAACTTCACGCGCAAAACTTTATGGTATCCACCCAGCCGGTGAAAGGCATGTTCTCCGAATTCTTCGATCAGCTGAGCTTCGGTATATTTCGAGAGGTAATCTTCTTCTTTGCCAAATTCTTCCGGGATGGGGAAAACGGGCATGATCGGGTCGGAGTTCAGCTCGTAATTCTCAATCTTATCGGCAATTTCCTGGGTGTTGGCCAATGCCTCCGGAATATCGCCAAACAGGAGGTTCATTTCTTCGGTGGTTTTAAACCACTCTTGTTTAGTGTAGCGCATGCGGGTGGGGTCGTCGAGGTCCTTTCCGGTATTGAGGCAGATTAACAGGTCGTGGGCGTCGGCGTCTTCGGCATTGATAAAGTGCACGTCGTTGGTGCAAATAACCTTAACCCCGTGTTTTTTTGCAAGTTCCAGTATCCGTTCGTTGACTTTTACCTGGTTGTCGTAAACTTCGGCACGCAATTGCGGGATTTCGGAGGGGTGGCGTTGCAGTTCCAAATAGTAGTCGTCGCCAAAAATGTCTTTAAACCAGCGGATAGCCTCGTCAGCGTCCTGGTCATGTCCGTTCATGATATGCTGGGGTACTTCGCCGCCCAGACAAGCCGACGAAACAATCAGACCTTCGCTGCATTCCTTCAGAATTTCCTTGTCGATACGTGGTTTGTAGTAAAAACCGTCGATGTTCGAGGCCGAAATCAGTTTCAGCAGGTTCCGGTAGCCTTTTTCATTTTTGGCCAGCAAAATCAGGTGATATCCGGAGCGGTCGATCTTCGGGTCGGTTTTGTCGAAACGTGAGCGGGCAGCTACGTAGGTTTCGCAGCCGAGAATTGGTTTCAGGCCTTCTTTTTTGCAAGTGTCGTAAAATTCTTTGATGCCAAACATGTTGCCGTGGTCGGTCAGGGCCAGGGCAGTCATGCCATCGTTTTTAGCTTTCATAACCAATCCGCGTACGCTTGCCGCGCCGTCGAGAATGGAATATTGCGAGTGAACATGTAAATGCGTAAAAGGGATCATAACCAATAAATTAACCAAGTGTGCCGGAATTCCGGGGAGTGAAAAAGTTCAGCAAGTAAATTTAGTGAATTCAATTCCGAAAATCGGGCAATGTTGATAAAACATGAAAAAAGAGGTGCGGGTTCATTTTTCAACGTTGATTAGTGCTCACCGTTTTTGTTGTTGTTATTTGATTTTAGTTCATGTATTTTTGCTCCGCTTATTTTCCTGACCATGAGCGGGGCAGGAGTTGAATGTTTGAAATTACAGAATCATGATAAAACCAATTGTTGTTAGCGGCATCAGGCCGACCGGATATTTGCATTTGGGCAACTACTACGGAGCTGTGCGTAACTTTTTGCGCATGCAGGAAGATTACAACTGTTACTTTTTTATTGCCGACATCCATTCGCTGACCACGCACCCAACTCCTGAAAATTTGCAGGCTGGTGTGAAACAGGTATTGGCCGAGTATCTGGCATGCGGTATCGATCCGGAAAAATCGACCATTTTTATTCAGAGCGATGTTCCGGAGGTGTGCGAGTTGTACACGTTCCTGAACATGAATGCTTATCTGGGCGAGCTGGAGCGTACCACTTCGTTTAAGGAAAAAGCCCGCAAGCAACCCGAAAACGTGAATGCCGGTTTGCTGACTTATCCGGTTCTGATGGCTGCCGACATCATTATCCATAAAGCCGAATTTGTGCCGGTTGGCAAAGATCAGGAACAAAACCTGGAAATGGCCCGCAAGTTTGCCGGGCGCTTCAACCGGATGTATAAACAGGAAGTGTTTCCGATCCCGCGTCCGTTTACCTTCGATGGCGGCGACATGATTAAGGTGCCGGGTTTGGATGGCAGCGGCAAAATGGGAAAATCGGAAGGGAACGGTGTTTTTCTGTACGAAGACCCGAAAGAGATCCGTAAAAAAGTGATGCGCGCCGTGACCGATGCCGGCCCGACTGAGCCGAACAGCAAAAAGACCGAACCGGTTGAAAATTTGTTCACCCTTCTGAAGATTGTTTCAACGCCGGATGTGGTGGACCATTTCGAAAAAGCATACAATTCGTGCGAGATTCGTTACGGCGACCTGAAAAAACAGTTGGCCGAAGATATTATCGCCGTTACTGCCCCAATTCGTGAACGCATCCTGGAGATCTTGAAGGATGATGCCTATTTAGCCCAAGTGGCCCGCATTGGCGCTGAAAAAGCACGAGAATCGGCAGTCCGTACGCTTCAGGAAGTGAAAGAGGTAATAGGGTTTAAACGCCTGTTTTAAAAAACAAGCAAAAGCACCATAAAGTAAAGCCAGTCGGATTGTTTCGGCTGGCTTTGCTTTTTGTGGCGCGCCGTGCATGCTTATTACCTGGAAGGAGCAAGTCCCTTATGGGGATGGGTAGTTACCAACCATTAGCCAAGCGCAAGGGTGTTCGTTGTGAGGCAGAATCTGAAGGTTGTCACCAATTTGCGAGCGACCGTTTTCGCCTTCAAGTCTTTACTTACCAGACTATGGCTGAATAAATACCAACCATTTCGTATCAGGTTCTTGTTTGATACAAAGTGGAGACTAAATGTTTTCGTACGTTCTTAAGACAATATCGATTGATGAATTGATCGTTGTTTCAGTTCTCCAGATATGAGCAAAAGGAGATTATGATTGCGTTTTCCCGTTAACAGCAAAAGTGCCTTTGTTGGATTTATTCTTCAATTTTTCAAAAGTTACAACAAATTTGAATTCAGCTCCATCTGATTTGTTGAGTTTTAAGATTACAAAATCTTGATCTGTTTTATATTGCTTGCGGTTTTTAGGCATAATCGTAACCTTTAGGTAAAACTCTTCAGGAAGCTGTTTCAGTTGTTTCTTTGTTAATTTGAGACTGAATTCTCCTTGATCATTCGTCTTCATTTTTGATTTAAGAATAACATCAAATTGAGTTTTTTCAGCAGGTCCGCTTTCTCCGCTTTTGTTTTTGATGATTACCGGACCGGGGTATTGTTCAACGGTAATTTCAGCACCAGGTACGGGTTCACTTGCCTCTGCTGACTTGGTTGTCGCAGTAATAAAAGCATCAATTGCTTTTTTTTGGTCTTTCGTTTTTTGAGAAAAAGCATGTCCAACATTCAAGAAAATGCCAACAACCAGCAAAATGAAATAAACAACGGCTTTTGTTTTCATAATAAAATGTTTTAAGAGGTTTAATGCAGTTTACTAACAACTAGTTTTATTGAATATGGGCCATTCAATGGCTCGTTTTATTCGACGGCTGACAGCTGTTTGAATGAACGGATTCCTTTTTGAAAATAATTCATTATCAGAAAACTGACAACATACAGACAATACAAGAATTCACGATTGTGGCACTAAGTATAAATTTTATTTTTTGCTTTTGCAAATTTTCTTATCAATCATTAAGGTTGCTTTTCATCTTTTGTCCCATCGATTCATTATGGCTGACATTATAAAGATTTTTATTTTCCGACCTCTCGCTTGACTGAATTTCCCATTTTCTGTATGAACCGGATACCTGCCAACCCAAGTTAAAAATCAAGCTCTATATGATATGTTGTTAAATATATAACGGGGGGGGACTTTTTGCCGTTTCCCGGAATTAACATGTGGATATTGTTTACCAGGATAACCTCCTGGCTGGCCAGCCACCTTTTTTCACCCGGAGCAGCTGCTGGCTGTCAACAAATCCGTTCCCTCACATTTTTTGTCGGAAAACGCCCCGGGTCAGTTTAAACCTGACAGGTTTCGAAAACCTGTCAGGTTTAAACGAACAAAAAAACAAAGCCCCG
>JAJUGZ010000040.1 GCA_029265715.1 Bacteroidota bacterium | reverse complement strand
TGGAGACCGGATGTTGATAGACCTTTGATAACCAATCATAAATGCAAAGAAAGAACCCGGCCTAAAATCGGCCAAGGGTATATAAACGGCTCCGTACCTGCGCCGCCCTTGTCCAATTTTATTCCAGGTTCAAAAAAGCATTTAAGAGTTGGAATCAAAAAAAAACAGTAGTTTTGAATTGAATGAATAATTTACCAGACAGAGTTTAATTTACACTCCCCCCGTCTTTTTCGGCGAGCATCAACCAGTATCTCGTAGCTGCACTCATGGTTATAATTACTGCAGCAATCGGGTTCTTCCTGAAAGGGGTTGTCGGCTACCAGGTTGTGTCGTTTGCCTTGTTGTTTGTGGTTTCTGTCCTTGCTTTTATTTACGGGATCGGCCCTGTTTTAATGGCTTCAACTTTAAGCGCCCTTATATGGGACTTTTTCTTTATTCCTCCGCCTTACACGTTACATGTCGGCGAACCTGAAGATATGCTCATGCTGATCATGTTCTTCATTATCGCTTTGCTGAACGGGGTACTGACTTCGAGGGTGCGGCGCCAGGAGATGAAAATCAGGGTGCGCGAAGAACGTACGCACGCGCTTTACCAACTAGCCCGGGAACTTTCGACAGCTCTCGGAGTAGAGGACGTGCTTACTTTGGCAGTCAATGATGTCCGGAAGTATTTCAGGCGAGAAAGCGCAATTCTTTTGAAAGACGATGCAAGTCACCTTGAAAAGAGGATCAGGCACCAAACTGCCCTAAGGTTCTCTGATAATGAAATGAGCATTGCCGAATGGGCTTTCCGGCACTCGGCAAAGGCCGGAAAATTTACGGATACATTGCCCACGGGCAATTATACCTTTTATCCGTTAAAAGGAATTAACGACAACATGGGGGTTATAGCTGTACAAAATCCTCAGGTGTTTACCCAGGGCGAAGAACAGTTTTGGGAAGCTTTTCTTTCTCAGGTATCCGGAAAAATCGAACGCGAGTTCTTGCGGGAGATGGCAAAGAATGCCTATGTTTTGAAGGAATCCGACAAACTATACAAGACGCTCTTTAATTCCATATCGCACGAATTGCGCATCCCGGTTGCCACCATCATGGGGGCGTCCGATACGTTGCAGGCCCAAAATTATCCGGAGGAAACCCGGAAGAAATTATATGCCGAAATCAGCACGGCTTCGGTCAGGCTAAATCAGCTGATTGAGAACCTGCTGAATATGTCCAGGCTCGAATCGGGCCGGATAACTCCCCGCATGGACTGGTGTGATATCCATGACCTGGCAAACAAGGTAACCAGCAGTTTGTCGCAGGAGTTGCAGCCTTTTCAGGTTTCAACGGTAATCCCGCCCGATATGCCGCTGGTTTATATCGACTTCGGCCTGATCGAACAGGTTTTGCATAACCTGGTACTGAATGCGACCCAGTATGCCCCCGAAGGTACTAACATCCGGATCAAATTTTTCTTCGACCATGGTTTCCTGACAATCCAGGTGATGGACCGGGGAAAAGGTTTTCCGGAAAATGAATTGCCTTCTGTCTTTAATAAATTTTACAGGGGGAAAGACGCAAAAACCGGCGGCACAGGCCTGGGATTGTCGATTGTAAAAGGATTTGTCGAGGCCCATGGCGGGACTGTTACGGCAGAAAACAGGAAAAACGGTGGTGCGGCTTTTACCATTAAAATACCGGTAAAAGTTTCTGAAATAGATGATTTAAACAAGCAGGTATAAGCCATGACAAACACAAATACCATCCTGATCATTGACGACGAGGTGCAGATACGGCACTTGCTCGAAATAACTCTGTCGGCAAACGGCTATAAAATATCCGAAGCTGCTACCGGCAAGGAAGGATTAACGCGGGCAGCTACCATATCGCCGATGCTGATAATTCTTGACCTTGGTTTGCCGGACCATGACGGGATCGAAATCCTCAAAAAACTTCGGGAGTGGTACCAAAAGCCCATTATCATTTTGTCGGTCCGTAATTCGGAAGACGATATCGTCAAGGCTCTCGATAATGGCGCGAACGATTATCTGACCAAGCCTTTTCGGACGGGTGAACTTCTGGCCCGGATTCGGGCAGCTGTCCGCCAAAGCCAAGGGCCTCAGGATAATCCTGTGCTTGAATTTGGCTCACTGAGTATCGACCTGTCCAGCCATATCGTCCGGAAAAACAACGAACTGGTGAAACTGACCTCCACCGAATATTCACTGTTGGCTCTTTTGGCCAAAAACGAGGGACGGGTGCTAACCCACCAGTATATCCTTAAGGAAGTCTGGGGCATGGGTTACATCGAACAAACCCAGTATTTGAGGGTATTTATTGCCCAATTACGGAAAAAAATCGAAGATGATCCGTCGAGGCCAACTTTGCTGAATACCGAATCAGGGATAGGATACCGGTTTGGGGGATAGATTGCAAAAATTGAGACATAAAACCCAGAACAATAGCTATCTGTACATTAAAAGTTTGTAAAATGCTATCGCTGAGAACCTGTATTTATTTCCGGAATTCTGCTATTTTTGTGGTAAATATCTTTTTATGAAGACATTGCTCCGGATATTCATTTTTATTATAATGGTATGCTGGCTAACGCCAACCGCGATTGCTTTGCCTTCCGACAGTATTCTGAATCGGGAAATTCCGGGGTCCGTCAATTCTTACCCGGCTGAAAATAATGCAACCATTCATGGGCCTGTTTTGCCTCCTTTTTATCTGATAAACAAAGAAAACGGAGGGCAGGATACGCTTACCGATACAGCCCGGCTTCAGTTTGTTTTTGTTCAGCCTAACCGGTTAGTGCCACGGAATTTCAGGTTTGGTAAAGATCTGAGTTTAACCACCATTATTCGGGACCATGATGCGCCTGTCCCGCTGTTTATCAGGGGGCATGCGTTGCTTCATTAGCAGTTTCCATTACAAATAGTATTGCTGGCCGGAAATGGATTGTTTGGATCCATTTTCGCAACAGGTATGGCCTTATGTCAGCAAAAAATAATTTTATACAGAGTAATAATTTTAATGCGTAGAAAAAATGGAAACTTCAAATAGCACTCAGCAAGCGCCTGGTAAAAAGAATAAAGATTTGATTTTGACGATTGTCGGGATCGTGGTTGTTGTTGCCGCGTTGGTAATCTTAAAAGCCATTCTGCAGAAAGCCGGAGCTATTCAGTAATAGATGGATATAAATGAAAAAGGCCCCTGAGGGGCCTTTTTTTATCGAATTGATTGATTATCCACATTTCGACGATCCGCAGTCGGGGCAGGTGAGGCACCCTTCCTGGTAGATTACATTCTTCGAGCCACATTCGCCGCAGGTAGCGCCTTCGGCAACGGTGCCGTTCGGGATGTATTTTTTCAGGGCGCGGGCCACGCCGGCTTTCCAGCTGTTAATGGTGTCGTTGTCGAGTTGGAGGCTGGTTACGGTGTCAACTACTTTGTGGATTGGCATTCCGTGGCGTAATACTCCGGAGATCAGTTTGGCATAGTTCCAGAATACGGGGTTGAATTTGTAAGACAGCCCTTCGATGGTTGTTTTGTAACCGCGTTTGTTTACATATTGGAAGTCATACCGTTTGGTGCCGTCGGCTTCAATATTTTTAATGATTTTTCCACTGGTAACCGAGCGGGGCAGCAGGATTCCATCTTCGTCGTCCGACAGACCGGTGAAAATCTCATACGGGCGGCCATCGATTGTTCCGATAAAGGCAACCCACTTATCTTTATTGTTCTGAAACCGGACTACATCTGCCTCAAGCACTTCCGGACGGGTTGTCGGAAAAACAGGAGGAGTGGAGGGTTTCTTTTCGTCTTCATTTTTTGTCGAAATCAGAACTCCGGAACGGGAGCCGTCGCGGTAAACTGTTACTCCTTTGCAGCCGCTTTTCCAGGCTTCGAAGTACAGTTTGCCAACCAACGCTTCGTCAACGTCGGCAGGCAGGTTGATGGTTACGCTGATAGAGTGGTCGACCCACTTCTGGATACGTCCCTGCATGCGAACTTTATTCAGCCAGTCAACGTCGTTCGAGGTCGCTTTGTAATAGGGCGATTTAGCCACAAGCGCATCCAGTTCTTCCTGGGTGTAGCGTTTGGTGGTATCGTATCCGTTGACAACCATCCAATCGACGAATTTATGGTGGAATACAATGTATTCTTCCCATGAATCGCCTACTTCGTCAACAAAATCAACCTTCACGTTTTTGTCGTTCGGGTTTACTTTCCGGCGACGTTTGTAAACCGGAAGGAATACCGGCTCGATGCCGGAGGTTGTCTGGGTCATCAAACTGGTGGTGCCGGTTGGGGCAATGGTTAACAGTGCAATGTTCCGGCGGCCGTATTTTACCATGTCTTGATACAAAGCTTCATCTTCTTGTCGGATGCGGTTAATCAGCGGGTTGTTCTTTTCGCGTTCAGCGCTATAAATGGTGAAGGCACCACGTTCCTTGGCCATTTCAACCGATGAGCGGTAGGCTGCCAGCGTTACTGTTTTGTGAACTTCTTCGCTGAAGTCGATGGCGTCTTCGCTTCCGTAGCGCAAACCCAAGGCTGCCAACATGTCTCCTTCGGCAGTGATGCCTACTCCGGTGCGGCGTCCTTCTTTGGCTTTTTTGCGTATTTTCTCCCAAAGCGACCGTTCAACGTGTTTAATTTCTTCGCTTTCCGGGTCTGCATCAATCTTGGCTATAATCTGGTCGATTTTTTCCAGTTCCAGGTCGATGATATCGTCCATCATGCGTTGTGCATATCCGACATGTTTCCGGAACAGGTCGAAGTTGAACTTGGCTTGGGGCGTAAACGGATTTTCAACGTAAGCATACAAGTTGATGGCAATCAGGCGGCAACTGTCGTACGGGCACAACGGAATTTCGCCGCACGGGTTTGTTGATACAGTGCGGTAACCCAGATCGGCATAGCAATCCGGAATTGATTCGCGGATAATGGTATCCCAAAACAGAATTCCCGGTTCGGCCGATTTCCAGGCATTGTGAACAATTTTTCCCCACAGGGCCGAGGCATCGATGTCGCGGGTAAATTTGGGGTCGGCTGAATCAATCGGGTATTGCGTCCGGTATGGTGTGCCATTTTCAACGGCGTGCATAAAATCGTCATGAATTTTGACTGAAACATTGGCCCCGGTTACTTTGCCTTGCTCCATTTTTGCGTCGATGAACGATTCTGAGTCCGGATGTTTAATGGAAACAGAAAGCATTAATGCCCCACGGCGGCCGTCCTGCGCTACTTCGCGGGTTGAATTGGAGAATCGTTCCATAAACGGCACCAGCCCGGTTGAGGTCAGAGCCGAGTTCTTCACCGGAGAACCTTTCGGGCGGATGTGCGATAAATCGTGCCCCACACCGCCACGGCGTTTCATTAGTTGGACCTGTTCCTGGTCGATCTTCATGATGCCGCCGTACGAATCAGAGTTCCCTTCGTTCCCGATTACGAAACAGTTCGACAGGGACGCAATCTGATAGTCGTTACCGATTCCTGTCATCGGGCCACCCTGAGGAATGATGTATTTAAAATCTTTCAGCAATTCAAATAATTGCTCTTCACTCATCGGGTTGCTATACTTTTCTTCGATTCGTGCAATTTCTTTTGCGAGCCGGCGGTGCATATCGTCGGGGGTTAGCTCGTAAATATTGCCAAACGAATCTTTGAGGGCGTATTTATTCACCCAGACCCTGGCAGCAAGGTCGTCTCCCCTGAAGTATTTTAACGAAGCCTGAAATGCTTCTTCCTGGGAGTAAATTTTTTGTTCGGTTAATGGCTCTATTGCCACATTTTTGATTGCCATACGCCAAATTTTTTTTTGTTAAAACGGTTAATAGACTGAAATTGTGTTCCCTTTTTCAGTCGCTTTTTCACAAGTTTGGTATATGCAATATACGCCGTGGTGTAAAGAAATGGAATAGATTTTTTAGAAACGAAGTTTAAAGTTATCAACTAAAAAATGTTAATTGACTGTATTGTTGCGAGATAAGTTTTTGATAATTCTAAAAAGTTTACCAAAATGGGAGCCGTGTGTAAAAACTGAAAGCAATTACAAGCAACGGATAGAAGATGTTCCGGGGGATGCTGGGCTTTCTGGAAATTCAGGGGGAAGGTGTTTTTTAATGTTATGTTCCTTAAAAGACTTTTTGTAGGATCAATTGGGTTGCCCCAACGTTCTCGGAGGTATAAGCAGCGCTTTCGGCCGCAATTTTTTTACGTCTTTCCGGATCGGACAGCAGACGGTCGAATACATTTTCCAATTCGGCATAAGTTGTAATCGGATAGGCGATGCCTTTTTGCGCCATCGAAACAGCTTCGTTAAACTTATTGTAGTTTGGGCCGAAGACAACCGGGATGTTGAAAATGGCAGCTTCAAGGGTATTGTGGATGCCAACGCCAAACCCTCCGCCAATGTAAGCGACCTCGGCATACCGATAGATTGTCGACAGCAGTCCAATGGTGTCGATTATCAACACCTGCTTGTTTATAACTTCATCTTCAGTGGTTTTTGTATAACGGGCCCACCGGTTGTCTAATTGCCCGGTTAGCCGTTCGATGTTGGGTTCTTTAATTTCGTGCGGGGCAATTATGAATTTTATTTCCGGATGTTGGTTGATGTATTGGACCAACAGATCTTCATCGGGCCGCCACGAGCTGCCAACAACAACAACCCGATTGGCTCCTTTAAACTTTTCAATGAGCGGGACTGTTTTCCCGGTTCGGGCAATGGCGGCTACCCGGTCGAAACGGGTATCGCCGGCCTTGGTGGCGTTGTTTACGCCGATGCTCTTTAACAGGTCGACCGAATGCTGGTCCTGAACAAACAAGTGTTCAAATCCGAAAAGCATCTTGCGGTACCATCTCCCCGAAACAGAATTTTTGAAAAACAACTGGTTGTCCCTGAAAATGGCTGAAACTAAGTAAAGCGGGATGTTCTGCTTTTTAAGTTCAGTGATATAATGATGCCAGAACTCGTATTTCACAAAGAACACTTTCTCCGGGTTTACCATGCTGATCAGGCGTTTGGCATTTTTCGGCGTATCGGCTGGCAGATAGGCTACATAGTCGGCAAGGTTGTAGTTTTTCCGGATTTCATATCCGGAAGGAGAAAAGAACGTTAGCAAAATCTGGTACTCCGGATGCTGCGTTTTGATGGCCTCGATCAGCGGGCGGCCCTGCTCGAATTCGCCCAGTGAGGCACAATGGACCCAGATGATGGGTTTATCGTGTTTAATTTGTTTCTCCAAATCGGGGAATGCCCGTTTACGGCCCAGAGTAAGTTGTTTCGCTTTGATATTGAATGGCGCTGCAATCCGGATCAGGACTGAGTATGCAATAATTGTCAGGTTATAAAGGGCATTCATACATATCAGATTAATGTCAGCAAATGTAATGTTTTGCCAGGGTTGTTTTACAGCGAACGGGAAATTTCAATTTCGGCTGAACCTGAAAAAATACCTGGGCAACAAAGCACCTGAATAGAAAGTTATTAATGGGCATTTGTAGCCATTGATGGTCATTCATTGCGAGATCCAGACAACAAGTATCAGAAAAAGATATTGACGCTAATAGTTTTCGTCTCGCTACTCATGTCTCATGACTATTTCCCAGCAATCTATTATTCCAGTTTCCCGTTCAGTTTCTCAGTCCATATTTTCCAGGTAGCCTTCATCGGTCAGCAGGTTGGGTTGCATCGAGGCAGTAACGGCTAATTGGTCGCAGCGTTCGTTCAGCGGATTGCTGGCATGTCCTTTCACCCACACAAAACGAACCCGGTGTTTTTCGTAGACTTTCAGAAAACGCATCCACAGGTCGGCATTCTTTTTATTCTTGAAGCGGATTTTTACCCAATTCCGGAGCCAGCCTTTTTCAACGGCATCGGCCACATACTTTGAATCGGTGTAGATTGTCACATTGCAGTTTTCAAGTTTCAGTGCTTCGAGGCCAACAATGGCGGCCATCAGTTCCATGCGGTTGTTCGTGGTTAGTTCGTAGCCCTGCGAGAGTTCCTTGCGGTGAGGCCCAGACAAAAGCACGACGCCATAGCCGCCAGGACCTGGGTTTCCTCGGGCTGCTCCGTCGGTGTAAATGGTAATGTTTGCTGTCATGCGATAAAAAAGACCCGTAAAAATACGGGTCTTTCGGCTGATATTAAAATCTGAAATTATTTTACAATAGTCATTTCCTGAATCAGGTTTTCGGCCCCGGCAAATTTATCAATGGTCCACAATACGAAACGAATGTCAACATTGATGCATTTTTGCAGTTGATTTTCAAATGCAATGTCGCCGCTCATGGCTTCCCAGTTTCCGTCGAACGCAATGCCAATCAGTTGTCCTTTGGCATTGATTACAGGGCTTCCGGAATTGCCGCCGGTAATGTCGTTATTCGTCGTAAAACAAGTGTGGAGCGTTCCGTCGATATCGGCGTAAGGACCGAAGTCTTTCTTTTGGTAAAGCTCTTTCAGGCGGGACGGAACATCAAATTCTTCGTCGCCCGGAATTTCTTTTTCAATATAACCAGCTATGGTTGTATAGTAATCATAGCGAACAGCATCGCGCGGAATGTAGTCGCCAACAGTTCCATAGGTCAGTCGCATGGTTGAATTTGCGTCTGGATAGAAATTCTTATCTTGCATCATTTCCATCAGGCCAGCCAGGTATAAGCGGTTCCCTTTTTCAAGGTCGGGCGTTGTTTTGTCCATTTCATCGGCGATGAAATTCAGCGTTCGGAAAATATCGATCGCTACGTTGAAGATCGGATCTTTTTCGAGCACTTTGGCGCTTGGATTTTTGAAGAAAGCTTCCAGCTTGCTCTCGTCCGGAAAAATAGATTTTGCAAACAGATCTTTGGTAAACTTGTCGAAATCGCCTTTATACTTGGTTCGAACCTCGTATACAAACCTCGGCTGGTATTTGGCCACTACATTTTTACTATAAATATCGAATAGCGCGGCAGCGATCTTGCGGTCGGTTTCGGCGTCGTAATCTTTGAAAAAGTTTTCGAGGCTGTTTTTAACGCGTTCGCTGGTCAGGCTTATCCTGTCGCTGTTTTTCCCCGCTTTCAGCGCATCATAAAGCGGGCGGGTACGGTATGCGAAATAGAAGATCTCCGGACCACGGACCATCCCTTCGACCATGTATTCGTAGGCTTTTTCGTCGTCGAGGTTGGTGTACGATTTTTTGATCAGATCTAAAGCCCCGCCGTATTTTTTTATGCGTTCCGGATCGGCATTTACCCAGTCGGTAAACTGCTTCTCGGTTGCCTGTTTTCCTTCGATCACATGCAGTTTACGCAATCCTTCGTTTTGACCGATGCTGTATTTGTAGTAGTTTGAACTGCGGGCATATTTGGCTGCATATTGAATATTGGCACGTTGCGAAGTGCTCATGTAATCTTTTGCAATATTTAGTTTGGCCTCACGGATCTGAACCCGGATGGCATTGGTAACATCCATGGTATATTGAACGCCGAATGAGGTTTTATAGCGGTTGGTGCTGCCCGGATATCCCAGTACCATCGCGAAATCGCCTTTTTTGTATCCGTTCAGCGAAATCGGGAGGAAATGTTTCGGGTGGTAGGGGACATTATCCGGAGAATAATCAGCCGGGTTGCCGTCTTTATCGCAATAGATCCGGAACATACTGAAGTCGCCGGTATGGCGTGGCCACATCCAGTTGTCGGTATCGCCGCCAAATTTTCCGATCGATTTGGGCGGGGCTCCTACCAGCCGGATGTCGCGGAAGGTTTGATAGACAAATAAGTAGAATTTATTGTCGTTAAAAAACGGTTGGACCCGGGCTTCGTAATGGGTATCTTTGGTTGCTTCTTTTTCAATTTCTGATGCTACTTCCCGAATTTTATCGTTGCGCTGGCTTTCAGTCATCGAGTCGGTCAGCTGTTTCTGGACCCGTTCAGTTACATCTTCAAAACGAATCAGGAAAGAAGCTGTTTTCCCCGGATTGGGCAGTTCTTCTTCTTTGGTACGGGCCCAAAAGCCATTTTGAAGATAGTCATGATCGACCGAACTGTGTTCCTGAATTTCATCAAAGCCACAGTGATGGTTGGTTAGCAACAGTCCCTCGGCCGAAACCAGTTCGGCAGTACACGATCCGTGGTCAAGGGCAACAACGGCATCTTTCAGACTTGCATGGTTGATACTGTATATTTCTTCGGCGGTTAACTCACAACCCATTGCCTTCATTTCGCCGATATTAAGCTTTTGAATCAAAGCAGGCAGCCACATTCCTTCATCTGCTTTCACAACTCCGATCGTACAAACCTGCAGGAAAGCGGCAAACAATAAAATTCTTTTCATCTGCGTTATAAAAATCTACTATTTTAAGAAAGCACAAAGATAGGACTATCTGGCTATCTGCAAATTGTTTTTGTTCCAGCGTGCTGAAAATCATGTAAAAAAATGGGAAAGATCAGGAGGTTGGAGAAAAGCTGAGTTTTATTGAGCCGTACTTTGGAGTTCTTCGCACGGCGAAATGTGCCGTTGGTGTTGTATTGCGGCTTTGTGGTCTGATCTGGAGTTGCGGCAGAATCTTAAAGGTTCGTTTAATTTACCTCGAATTGAAATTACTATCTTTGCAAAAATTTTTTAAATTCAAAAGAATGAGCGACCGGAAAGTCAGGGTGCGGTTTGCACCCAGTCCGACAGGCCCTTTGCACATGGGCGGCGTTCGGACAGCTTTGTTCAATTATTTATTTGCACGAAAACACGGCGGAGACTTCCTGCTCCGTATCGAAGATACCGATCAGAACCGTTATGTCCCCGGGGCAGAAGATTACATTATCGAATCGCTGAAATGGTGCGGGTTAGTTCCTGATGAGGGTGTTGGTTTTGGAGGCGACCTGGGGCCTTATCGTCAAAGCGAGCGCAAGGCTATTTATAAACAATATGCCGATCAGCTGATTGCCAGCGGTGATGCTTACTATGCATTCGATACGCCGGAAGAACTGGATCAGCTCCGGAAAACAGCCGAGGAAAACCAACGGGTCTTTTCATACGATCAGCATACCCGCAACGGATTGAAGAACTCGTTGACCCTTTCGCCGGAAGAAGTAAAACAGCGCCTCGAAAGCGGAGACCCGTATGTGATCCGTTTTCGGATGCCTGAAAATACCAATGTAACCGAGGAAGATTTAATTCGGGGAAGCGTTACGTTCAACACGGCCCAGCTCGACGATAAAGTGCTGTTTAAATCCGACGGCATGCCGACATACCACTTAGCCAATGTGGTTGACGATCATCTGATGCTCATCACCCATGTTATCCGGGGCGAAGAATGGCTGTCGTCGATGCCGCTGCATATTTTATTGTACCGCGCCCTGGGATGGGAAGATACCCGGCCGCGCTTTGCGCACTTGCCGCTAATCCTGAAACCGACCGGCAAAGGAAAACTCAGCAAGCGCGATGGCGACAAAATGGGCTTCCCGGTTTTTCCGTTGTTGTGGAAAGACCCGGAATCGGGTGAATACTCGCGCGGATATCGCGAAGATGGTTATTTCCCCGAAGCATTTGTAAACCTGCTGGCGCTGTTGGGCTGGAATGCCGGCAACGATCAGGAGTTTTTCACCATGCAGGAGCTGATCGACAGTTTCGACTTATCGCGCGTGGTGAAATCGGGCGCCCGCTTCGATCCGGAGAAAGCCAAGTGGTTTAACCGCCACTACCTGCAGCAGAAAAGCGATGCCGAGTTGGCCTCGTTGTTCATGCCGATCCTGAACGAGAAAGGAGTTGGAGCGGATGTGACGAAGGTGGAAGCGATTGTTGCACTGATTAAAGATCGGTGCGAGTTTGTTTCAGAATTGTGGGACCAGGGAAACTTTTTCTTTGTCGCGCCTAAAAGTTACGATGAAAAAACCATCCAGAAAAAATGGAAACCCGATACCAATGAAAAGCTTCAGGAAATTGCGGCTTTCTTGGGTACGCTGACTGATTGGAAGGCAGAGGTGATTAAAGAAAAGTTCTCGGCTTTCATGGAAGCAAAGGAATGGAGTTTTGGCGTTGTTATGGTTCCAATCCGTCTGGCGTTGGTAGGGGCCAGTTCGGGGCCCGATTTGTTTGCCATCCTTGAACTGGTTGGTCAGGCCGAATCAATTAACCGAATAAAAACAGCTGTTGCGAAAATCAAAACCGCATAAATAGACAGGGCTCCCGGAAGGGGGCCTTTTTTGTTGGTTATTTTTCGCGAATGAGTCTGGATATTTTTATCCGCAGCATTTTCACAGAAAATTGTTCCTTATGTTTGGGGGAGGCGCCAGTTGTATCAAACAGGATTCTGGGTTTTTCGGGCAAAAAAATAGGTTTTCCCGACTTTTCGGTCGTCGAAATTGTAAATCTCCCGGTCGGGGTAAAGCCGGTAAAATGCCAGCATAGCCATATCGCCCCCGCAAAACATCGAGTGCAGACACATCACTGTCAGGAAAAAGTAAAGTTGGGGTTCGCTGCGGAAAATAAAGGCTCCGGCAAGGCACAGAAATTTAACCAGAAGGAGCGGCGTATAAGCAACAATTCTGAAGCTCCGGTGACTGATGACCTGTCGGTCTGCCATCACGTAGAAAACAAATTTCTTCCAGATAGCGCCGAAGTGCAGGCGCCGGGCGCCGGTCAGATAGTATGCCGCTGCATGAAAGGTTTCGTGAAGAATGACCAGCAGGGAGAATGAAAATACAACAGCCAAACCGATGTTTATCAAGGCTTCGGGCAAAGCGCGGTTCCAAAGAATAATCGCTTTGATGAGCAAGAATACCTGCAACATCAGCATGGTGGCCTGGTAAATGGCGTAGGAGCGGATCAGGTGCCTGTGCGACAAGACCTGCCTGACAATAAATTCACGGAGCTTGTTGTGCGAAATTTCTTCGATCAGTTCGAAGTTATCGTCGGTAGATAATATTTCAGGAGTTAACTTGTTGCTCATTGTTCGATGGTTCATTTCTGATAATAAGGACCAGCGCTTTCAGGTTGAACAAACGAATGGCAAATGCAAAAAGTACACTTGCCGAAATCATCGCGATAAAACCCCACTGCCAGCTGGAAATTTGTTTGCTCAACAAGCCTGCTACAACAGTAAAGACAGCGAAGAGGATAATTTTCCCTATCAGCCGGAAGTTAAAATTTAGCCGGAATATCTGTTTGGCGATTACAGCCTGCGCAATGGCTGTAAAAAGTTGGGTGGTGAGGCTGGCATAGGCCGATCCAAGTGCTTGTATGCGTGGAATTAAGATCAGGTTCATGGTGATATTCAGGGCCATCCCGCTTAGAGCCATCTGGTTTAGTTGTTTGATACTGCCGTTTGCTGTCAGCAGGGTGCCGAAGATGTAGGTGGTTGCTATGCCTGTAAACCCTAACATCAGAATACTGAAAATGGAAGCCGATAACTCCGGATGGCTGTAGTTGAGCAGTTGCATGATCTGGAGGTTGTAACAGCATGATGCAAAGGCAATGATGATGGCCGGGACAATAATGAGCAGATAGGAGAATCGGACCATGCTGGCGATATCATCTTTTTGCTTGATCATCCGGGCGAAGATAGGCAACAGCAACCCGGAAAACAGCAGGCCCATCATCGAGAAGGCATCGAGCAGGCGGAAGGCGTGCGCGTAAATTCCGGCCTGTTCTTTTCCGTTGGGCAGTAAGCGTTCGAGCATCACCGAATCGATCCGGTTGTAAAACGACATCAACAGAATGAGCAGGGCATACGGGTAACTTTGTTTCAGAAAAGCCAGAAAAAATGATCGTTTGAACCGCCACTTCAATCGGCCGGTTTTGGAAAGCACAATGGCAAAGGTGATGAGTGCCGTGATGACATAAGCTGTTGTTTGTGCGTACACAAACCACTCGATCCGGAACTGGTGGTTGATGATGTTGGTGAAAAGCAGGACCGAACAGATGGCAATCATCAGGCTGCGGTCGAGCACCGAGAGCAGGCTGTCGGTGCGGAACAGGTGCAGCCCGCTGATATTTGAACGAAGGTATAAGGTAAATGAAATTAGAAACTGGTTGGTTATTAGAAAGATAAGCAGGTGAAACTGAATGCTGTTGTAGCCAATAAGCCAGCCGGCAACCAAACAGACAAACGCGTAAACAAAAGCCAGCAGAAATTTCAACCCGACAATGTTGCTCACATACTTCCGGAGCAGATGCTGGTGCTGGGCAATATTTCGATTGTTGTAATTGGTAATGCCCAAGTCGAGCATAATATTCAGAAGCATCGAAAAATTCAGGAGCGAAAAGTACAGGCCATAGTGTTCGTCGCCCACGATGTTTTGCACCGTAAGGTCAATTCCGAAAATCCAAAAAGGCTTAATCAGGACATTCAGAAAAAGCAGCAAAATCAGGTTTGTTACAAATTTGCGCTTCAATCGGCTGATGTTTCTGTGGATTGATAAAGTTGCCCAAATGTAGCATTTTTTTAGGCAGACTTTGTACATTTGAAGTAAATGAAGTGTTATGATTATCGCTGTAAATACGCGTTTGCTGATTAAGGGCCGGCTGGAAGGGATCGGTTGGTTTACGCTTGAAACGTTGTCGCGAATTACCCGAAATCATCCGGAGCATCAATTCCTGTTTATTTTCGACCGTCCTTATTCCGAAGAATTTATTTTTTCGGATAATGTGACGCCAATTGTGCTGTCGCCACCTACGCGCCACCCGTTTTTGTGGTACTTGTGGTTTGAGTTTCAGATTCCGCGCATACTGAAAAAATACAAGGCGAACCTGTTTTTTTCTCCGGATGGGTATTTGTCGCTGAGTACCAAGGTGAAACAACTGGCTGCGATTCATGATATTAATTTTGCACACCGTCCGAAGGATTTGCCCTGGCTTACATCGAAATATTACAATTATTTCTTTCCACGGTTTGCCCGGAAAGCCCGCCGGATTGTAACGGTTTCGTTTTTTTCGAAGGAAGACATTGCCAGGACCTATAAAATCGATCAGGAGAAAATCGATGTTGTTTATAATGGGGTGAACACGCAATATACGCCAATAAGCGAGGAAGAAAAGATCCGGGCAAAAGAGCGGTTCTCCGGAGGGAAAGATTATTTCCTGTTTGTCGGGTCACTACATCCGCGGAAAAATATTTGCGGTCTGCTCAGGGCTTACGATGCATTTCGGACCAGCATTGAAAGCGAGGTGAAACTGGTGATTGCCGGTGAAACCATGTTTAAGACGGAAGAGATTGACCGGACGTATGAAGGAATGCGATATAAAAATGATGTGATTTTTACCGGACGGCTATCGAACGAAGACCTTCATCAGGTTTTGGGGGCAGCGCTGGCCATGGTGTTTGTTCCCTTTTTCGAAGGATTTGGAATCCCCGTGATTGAAGCGATGAATGCGGGCATTCCGGTAATCTGCTCCAACACCACTTCACTGCCAGAGGTAGGCGGTACGGCCGTTTTGTATGCCGATCCGTTTGTAATGAGTCAGATTAAAGATGCCATGATCCGTATCTATACCGATGAAGAAGTCAGGAAAACATTGATCGAGAAAGGGTTTCGGCAGAAGCAGAAGTTTAGCTGGGACCGCTCGGCCGAGCGGTTGTGGGGCAGCGTGCAGATTGCCTTAAATACCTCGGATTAGTTAGCTTTTCCAACGTTTTAAACGTTGGAAAAGCTAACTGGTGGTAGATTAAAACATCGGGTCCCAGGGTGGGAGCATGGTTGGTTTTGTTTCCCAGGCCTTCAGCGTTTTTTCGTCCAGATACTTTTTGTTGATGACAAACCGGAACATATATTGGTCGAACCAGTCGTCGGTAAATGTCAGGTACCCTTTGTAGTCCGATTCAGGTCCCCAGCTGTTTTCGAACTGCCATTTGGTTGGTTTGCCGTTGGCGTCGGTATCGACTGCAATGAGGGCCATTCCGTGTGACGAACCACTTTCTCCGGTTAAGACGCGTGCTTTTTTATCCATTCCGAATTTAACGCCATACGCTGATTCATAGTCGTAGTTCTGGGTCGAAAGTACACCGGACCCTTTTACATAGAAGGCGCCAACGTCGCACGAGGCGTACAAGGGTTGGTTATTTTTGATCGATTCGATGGCTGCTTTTTTGATCTCGTCGTTGGGCAGGTTCACATAGTGCCAGTTGATGCCCTCGGCGCAGTTGCGGTAGTTTTCAATTTCGAAGTGGCTGTAGTAGGGGCGGGTTGGGTCGTTCATTAGCATCACGTAATCGGATAGCTTGATCTCGCCCAAAACTTCGTCGCGGAACTGTTGGGGCGTGTAGGTTTTGTTGTCGGACAGGTTGCCGTCTTTGCTTTTATAGCGCCACTCAAATGTTTCCGGAGGAACGCCCAGGTTGAGGGCCAGCATCCGGTAAACTTCTTTCATCATTGCAATTTTACGGGCTTCAATGTCTTTCTCTGATTTTTTTGCGGCAACCATTTCGCGCAGTTCCAGTCCGTCTTCGCGCAGCTTGGTTGTGATATCACGGATCATCTGACGGGTATTCTCGCTGGTATTGGTTTCGGGCATGATTTCTTTGGGCATCAGGCCGTATTTGGTTACCAGGTTTACAAATGAGTTCCAGACTCCGCCATCATCGATGGGCGAACGAAAGTACCAGTTTACTTTTCGGTCGGTGAATGGACTATCGGCCGAGGCGATTACATTGTTCAGGAACAGGTTCGATTTTTCGAAAATATCCCAGAAGTACAGATAGTTTTCCGAATATTCGAAGGCGTCGATGTTGAAATGTTTCATCGCAACGGGGCGGAACAGGTTGAGCGAGGTAAACATCCAGCAGCGCCCGGAACTTTTCTGGTTGGTGATGCCCGAAACGTCGGTCCTGTATTTAAAGTATTGGTCGATATTATCGCTTCCGGCGCGGTTTAAGGCCAGTTTTTTTAACTCGTTGTTCGAAAGCGCGTTTTCCATGGCCCGTGTGTATGGATCGAGTACATACGAGGCCCTGATTTCTTTCAAAGCCTGACCGGTGATAGAGCCATTCTGTGCAATTGCTGATTGAAATGCCATGAACCCGGCTGCGGCCAGTACTAATATTTTTTGCATACGTTATAACTTTTGTAGTTGGTAATTTCCCTTTTCATCGTTTCGGAATGATTTGTTCCCCTTTTTCTCGAATTATTACAGAAGAATGGTGATTTTGCATTCAGGATGCATAAACAAAAAAACCGCCTCATTGCTGAGACGGTTCTTTATGTTTACACAAATTGATTGCTTATTGGACAATTGCTTTGAAACGGGCTTCGTTAAAGTATTTAGCGAATTCCATATCGGTTGCAATTTTCGATTTCAATTCAGGTTTCATTTTAACAGCTGTTTCCAGGCTTTCGTACATCAGGTTTTCTTTGGCTGTACGGGCGCCCACCACTGCTTTGAAGTATTCTTTCATGTAGCAACCTTCCCAAGTGCAGTTTTCCAACGATTTCAATGCTCCGTTGTTGTCGCCGGCTAGGATTTTAGCCAAGCCGGTATTGGGTGAGTCGCTGTTCCCGAAATATTTAACAGCTGCATCGTAGTTTCCTTTTTTGATGCTCAGGATACCCATGTTGTAGTTAACTTCTTCGCCGGCGCCTTGAGCTGCACCAAAATAAGTTTCAGCTTTGGCCAGGTCGTTTTCGTATAAAGCAACAGCTCCTAAATTATTTTTGATGATTGGTTCGTCGTTTTTCAACTTTTCAGCTTTTTCGAACAAGCTTTTTGCATCGGCATATTTCATCTGTTTTACTAAAACTAAACCGGCGTTGTTGTAACCTCTCCAGTCGTTTGAGTAAATTTTCATGAATGAATTGTAGATAGAAAGCTGTTTGTTCAGATCCTGGAATAAGGTTGCAGCATACAACAATTCAGCAGGATTTAATTTTGAAGGATCTGATTCGGCCAAAGCCATGATTTCTTCGTCGGTTTTTCCAATCAGGTCGATGCTGGTAGTCAGTTTGGCACGACGCAGTTTGGGAAGGATTTCTTCTGCAACTTTGGTAAATGCCTGGGACAGGTTTTTGATTTCGCGTTCGCGAACTTCAGGATCGGTGTACATCGACAGAACACGCAGGATCAATTCTTTGTCCTGAATGCTTGATTTTTCCATCATTTCTTTGAACCCTTCCCAGTCTTCCGGGGTGAATTTGGTGTTCAACTGAGCTTCGATCGCTTCTTTTTTCAATTCTTTGCCAACAAAGCCCGATGATGTTCCCTGGCGCTTTTGCGATAATTGGGTGTTGAAATCCAATGCACCGTCGGGAGAAGCATAAGCCGAAACTTCAATCTCCTTCAGTTTCTTGCGGTCGTCTTTGGCTGCATCTTTCGTGTATTTCTTGAATTCTTTAATATCATCTGCCGCTAATTCCGAAGGGCGGATTTCCGAACGATTGATCAGATAGTGAATGTCTGCAGTAAATTCGTCAGGAACAATTCGCTGGAATTTGTCGATGTTCGGATCGTATTTGCCGGTTGTGTTTTTTTCGCGCTGTACGCCCAGGATTGCAGAAGGATAGTTCAGTACCAAGGTTGAAGTAGCGATTACTCCATCGGCCACTTTTACCGGGGCGAAATCGACACTTTTTTTGCCTTTAGATGCTTTCATGCGGATTTCAAGCTGGGAAACGCGCATGGCGTCGGTGAATGGTGTTGCATCTTTGTAGGCAAAGCTTCCACCATTGCTGTATGAAATAACTTTATTGTTGGCGTCAACGCGTTCGCCTTGAACGGTTACCGGCTCAAAGGCTGTTTCTCCGCCGTTATATTTCAGAACAGGAGTTGCAACTAATGTTGCTTTTTTGACAAAGTATTTTGCCGGGAATTTGCCGTCGATGGCTACATCAACGTTGCCGGCTTTGGTTTCCAGAACTTCCGGGGTTACTTTGAAATTAATCTTGTCTGCATTTTTTTTCATTTTCTGCAAACTGGCACAACTTGAAAGTAACAAAGCCGCTAAAGCAACAGAGGCAAGTGGTTTTAAGTTACAATTTTTCATAATGATGTTATTTAATTTTGAACTTATTTTGGTTTTTCGGTTGCGAATACAAATTTAGCAATGTTTAAATAAACGGTAAAATAAAAACATCAAAGGTTATGACAATAGAACGCGGGTTATACCCTTATTGTATGAGGTATTAAAAATGCAATTTGTAATTAATTTAAAATGATCGGGATTGTTCACGAAATCGATGTTGTTGGTGTCGATAATCACAATCGGGAGATCGTTGCGTTGTTTGAAAAAGCTGAAGTAGGCATCCTGAATCTGTTCGAGATAGCTGTGGGTGATTGATTGTTCGTATTGGCGCCCCCGTTTGGCGATGTTTTTCAGTAAGTTATCCGGAGTTTTGTGCAGGTAAACATATAGATCTGGTTTGGGCATCTTGTCGTAAATAATCTCGAAGAACTGCCGGTATAATTTGTATTCATCTTCTTTGAGTGTTTTACTGGCAAAAATCAGCGATTTCATAAAATAATAATCACAAACTGTAAAATTACGGAACAGATCGAAGTTGGACAGCTCGCGGTGCAACTGGTTGTACCGCTCGGCCAGAAATGACATTTCGAGCGGGAAAGAATACTTTTCCTGATCTTCATAAAATTTCGGGAGGAACGGGTTGTCCGTAAACTGTTCAACTACCAGTTTGGCATTAAAATCGTGGCTGATCATTTGTGCCAGGGTTGTCTTGCCCGCGCCGATGTTTCCCTCAATAACCAGATAATCAATATTCATCGCAATCAGATAAAAATCCCGGAACAATTAGCTCCGGGATTTTAAAAATACGATTTATTTAAGGGATCAGAAAATGGCTTTGATTACATTTCATCTGTATAAATTTTCAAAGTTGTTTCTTGCAATTTTTATATCTATTTCTGTTTTTCAAACTAGTTTCTCAACGAGATGGAATAGCCATTTGTACATTTCCGGTTTGTGCGGGCTTTGCACACATGGCTATTTCATGCCTAAATGGTAAAATGTAAATGACCACAAATCGGTGTATTCTTCAATAACTTTGGTGGTCGGCTTACCCCCGCCATGGCCGGCTTTGGTATCGATGCGCAAAAGTGTTGGCAATTTCCCGGCGTTATATTCCTGCATACGGGCCATGTATTTGAAGGTGTGGGCAGGCACAACACGGTCGTCGTGATCGGCTGTGGTTGCCAGGATTGCTGGATAGTGTCCGCCTTTTTTGATGTTGTGGTACGGCGAGTAACTATATAAATACTCAAACATTTCTTTGCTATCGTTGCTGGTTCCGTAGTCGCTGGCCCAAGCCCAGCCGATGGTAAATTTCTGGAACCGGAGCATATCCATAACTCCTACAGCAGGAAGCGCTACCTTGAATAGTTCCGGACGTTGGTTTGTGACGGCGCCAATTAATAATCCGCCGTTTGATCCGCCCTGAATAGCCAGCTTGTCGCTCGAGGTATATTTCTCTCGGATCAGGTATTCGGCTGCGCTGATAAAGTCGTCGAACACATTTTGCTTTTGCATTTTAGTTCCGGCTTTGTGCCAGTCTTCGCCGTATTCGCCACCACCACGCAGGTTGGCTACTGCCAGAACTCCGCCATTTTCGACAAAAACCAGGCGGGCAACCGAGAATGAAGGCGTAAGGCTGATGTTGAAGCCGCCGTAGCCATATAGTAATGTCGGATTTTTACCGTTTAGTTCCAGCCCTTTTTTATACATCAGGAACATCGGGACCCTGGTACTGTCTTTGCTGGTGTAAAATACCTGTTTGATTTCGAAATCTTCCGGATTAAATTTAACCTCCGGACGATAGTGTAGCTCAGACTGTTTGGTGACAAAATTGTATTTGTAAATTTCGCCGGGCGTATTGAATGAAGTGTAATTGTAGTAGGCAATTGAGTCGTCCTTCTCGCCCGAGAAACTGTCGACCGTACCAATACCCGGGAGTTGAATCTCATATTCCGGAGTTCCGTCGTAAGCATAAACTTCTATCTGGCTGTGAGCGTCGGTCATATATTTCAGGACGAGTTTCCCGGCAATCAGTCGAACCGATTCCAATACATCTTTTTTCTCCGGGACTACTTCGGTCCATGCGGCTTCTTCCGGATGGTTGATGTTGATTTTAATCAAACGGTACCTGGGAGCTTTGTAGTTGGTCAGCACATAAATGTCGTCGCCTATGTTTTCAACCGCGTTGAAATCGAACTCGAAACTTTTCATCAGTGGGACAAATTTGCTGCCTTTCCGGCTCAGGTCTCTTACGGTCAGAGCGTTTCCGCTTGTTCCTTCCGACATGCCTACAAATAAGAACCGTTTGTCGTTGGTCACACCGCCGCCAAACATGCGCTTGGGGTGTTGGGGATCATTCAGGATTAACTCGTCGCTGGCCTGTGGTGTCCCCAATTTGTGGTAGTATAATTTTTGATATTCGTTGGCCTTTGATAGTTCGCTGCCTTCTTCCGGTTTGTCGTAGGCACTGTAGAAAAACCCGCCGTCGTACCAGCTCACTCCCGAAAATTTTACCCAAACCAGGTGATCTTCGAGCATTTTGCCGGTTTCCAGGTTTTTGGCAAAGATTTCGTTCCAGTCAGATCCGGAGCGGGCGATCATATAAACCAGCGTTTTGCCATCGTCGGAAATATCGATGCCGGACAAGGCAACAGTCCCGTCTTCGGATAAGGCGTTTGGGTCGAGGGCAACCCGGGGTTCGCCCTTCAGGTCGTCGGTCATATATAAGACACTTTGGTTTTGCAGTCCGTCGTTTTTATAAAAAAAGTACTTGCCTGCTTTCTTGAATGGCGTGCCGTATTTAGGATAGTCCCAAAGTTCAGTCAGACGGTTTTTTATTTGTTCGCGGTATGGAAGTTTGTTCAGGTAAGCAAAAGTTACTTCGTTTTGGGCTTTTACCCATTGGGCGGTCGAGTCGGAGTTGTCGTTTTCGAGCCAGCGGTAAGGGTCTTCTACTTCAATACCAAAGTAATTGTCTTTTACATCAACTTTAGCGGTTGCCGGATATTGAATCTTTTCAGCACACGATGTCATAATGAATACAGATAAAATCGGAATAAAATGTTTTTTCATTTCAGGATTATTTTATGGTGTAAATTCTACTCTAAATACCCCATGGGTACTTACCCGAATATGAAAATTACAAACTCACAGAATTTTGTTGTTGGCCCGGATCCGGGCGTCTTTTTTGCCTCCGATGAGTTGTCCGGCCAGCAGGCCGAATGAAATAGCCGGGACTAAAAAGTACCAGGCGCTGAGTGATGAAAACGGGAGCCAGACAACAGCTCCTGCAGCAGTGCCACCGACGATTCCGTAAAACGAGTACAGATAGTTGAAGTAAAAGGGCGGATAAAATCCGTGCTCTTTTCGCTGGTGTTTGCTCATTTCGTCAATCAGACGATCGTATTGGCGGCGTTCGTTTCCCGGATGGTCAATAACCCGGCGAATGGTACTGTTCATTATTTCGGTTTCAGACAGGTGGTTTTTGCAGGTTTGGCAGGTTGCCGAAAATGCATCGCTGCGGTCAATCATCCTGAAATATTCTTCGACCCGGAGAAACCGGAGGTCTTTCTCCCGGCTACCGATCAGTTCGGCGGTTGCCTTCTTAATGATTTGTTCTGATTTTGTCCCCATGTTGCTAAATAAAAAAAATGCCCGGCAGGCGGGCATTTTAGATATACATTGGTTGTTTATTCACTTACGAATTCCGGCGATCCCGGTTATCGCGACGGTCGCGATTGTCGCGGCTCCGGTTGTCCCGACGATCCCGGTTGTCGCGGCGTTCACTGCCTTCCTGACGTGGCTGGCGTGGCTGCTGTTCGGGCATTCCTTCCGGTTTTGGGAGCAACACTTTACGGGAAAGCTTCATTTTGCCGTCGCGTTCAAAGTCGAGCAGTTTCACTTCAACTTCGTCGCCTTCTTTCAGCGCATCTTCAACTTTCGCCAAACGTTCCCAGGCTATTTCCGATATGTGCAGCAAACCTTCCTTGCCCGGAAGGATTTCGATAAAAGCGCCAAAGGTGGTGATTGTTTTTACTTTTCCTTTATAAACTTCGCCTACTTCAGGAACTGCAACGATCATCTTGATACGCTTTTTGGCTGCTTCAACGGCTTCCTGGTTGGCGCCCGAAATTTCAACATATCCAACTTCGTCTTTTTCTTCAATAACAATAACTGTTTTGGTTTCTTCCTGAAGTTTCTGGATATTTTTCCCTCCGGGGCCAATAATTGGTCCAATCATCTCTTTCGGGATCTGGACTGTTTCTACGCGTGGAACATTGGGTTTGAAGTTTGGACGTGGCTCCGGAATAATTTCCAGGATCTTGCCCAGAATGTGGGCGCGTCCTTCTTTTGCTTGCTGAAGTGCCTGCGAAAGAACTTCGTACGAAAGCCCGTCAACTTTAATGTCCATCTGGGTGGCGGTAATTCCCTTAGTGGTGCCGGTCACTTTAAAGTCCATATCTCCCAGGTGGTCTTCGTCGCCCAAAATGTCAGAAAGAACGGCAAATTTATCTGAACCTTTGTCGGTAATTAAACCCATGGCAATACCCGAAACCGGACGACGCATTTTAACACCGGCATCCATCATAACCATGGTTCCGGCGCAAACGGTTGCCATTGATGACGATCCGTTTGATTCCAAAATATCGGAAACAATACGGATTACGTAAGGAAAATCTTCTGGAATCATGCGTTTCAATGCGCGGAAAGCCAGGTTCCCGTGACCGATTTCACGACGGCCCAACCCTCGGGGAACTTTGGCTTCACCGGTTGAGAAGGGCGGGAAGTTATAGTGTAACAGGAATTTCTCGGTTCCCTGGACGGTTACGCCATCGATGATTTTTTCATCCATTTTGGTTCCCAGAGTAATTGATGAAAGCGACTGGGTTTCTCCGCGGGTGAAAATAGCTGAACCATGTGCTCCCGGCAGATAGTCAACTTCGCCCCAGATCGGACGGATCTGGGTGGTTGTACGGCCATCCAAACGGATGCCTTCGTCGAGGATCATTCGGCGCATTGCTTCTTTTTCCACATCGTGGTAATATTTGCGGATCAGTTTTTCGTCGCGTTCCAGATCGATCTCTTGGTTTTCGGCATTCGCTGTTTTGTATGCTTCTACATATTCATCGACAACAGCAGCAAATGCATCGATGCGCTGCTGTTTGTCTTTGATTTGCTGTTTGGCAATATCGTAGCATTTCGGATACAGGTCGGCATGAACTTGGGCCCGAATGGCTTCGTCGTTTATTTCGTGGCAATATGTGCGTTTGGTTTTTCCAACTTCGGCAGCCAGTTCTTCCTGAGCTTTACAGTGTGAGCGGATGGCTTCGTGGGCAACCTTGATGGCTTCGAGCATATCTTCCTCGGTTACTTCGTCCATTTCGCCTTCAACCATCATGATATTGTCGTATGACGCGCCAACCATGATGTCGAGGTCGGCTTTGGCCAGTTGCGAATAAGTCGGGTTGATAATGAATTCGCCGTCGATGCGGGCTACGCGTACTTCTGAAATCGGAGTTTCGAACGGAACATCGGACACGGCGATGGCGGCTGATGCAGCCAGTCCGGCCAGTGAGTCGGCCATCACTTCTTTGTCGGCCGAAATAAGGCTGATCATAACCACAGTCTCAGCATGGTAATCAGCAGGGAAGAGCGGGCGCAAAGCACGGTCAACCAACCGGGCAACCAGAATTTCGTCGTCCGACGGACGGGCTTCGCGTTTTAAAAAACCGCCGGGAAAGCGTCCGGCAGCCGAGAATTTCTCACGGTAATCAACCGATAATGGCATAAAATCAACACCCTCATTGGCTTCTTTTGCAGATACAACAGTCGCCAACAACATGGTATCACCCATTTTAACAACAACTGCCCCGTCGGCCTGTTTGGCCAGTCTGCCGGTTTCAATGGTAATGGTCCGGCCATCACCAAGGTCAATTGTCTTGATAATTGCTTGATTCATAATTTCTCCAATAATAATTTAAACATCATAATTCCGAAATGGGTGTGGTGGGGCATTTCGCTATTTAGTTTTAATGTTTTTTCGTATTGCAAACAGTTTTTACCTGTTAACCCTGTGTTCAAAACCTTATCGGTGGTTTTTCGTCTGTGAAATGTCCGGATAAAATTTGAAAGGCTGATCAAAAATAAGAAAAGGCAATAACATTTATTGCCTTTTCCCGAATTTATTATCGACGTAAGTTCAGTTCTTTTACAATCGCACGGTAACGCCCGATGTCTTTTTTCTTTAAGTAATCGAGCAATTTGCGGCGTTTACCAACCAAGCTTGTCAAAGCACGCTGGGTGCTGAAGTCTTTTTTGTTTTCTTTCAGGTGCTCAGTCAGGTGGCTGATGCGGAATGAAAACATGGCAATTTGTGCTTCTGCTGAACCCGTGTCAGCTTCTGATTTTCCGAACTGTGCGAAAAATTCTTTTTTCTTCTCTGAAGTTAAATACATGATTTTTTCTTCTAAAATGTTGTACAATGTTTAAGCCGCAGCATCGCCCTCAATAACAACAGCTTAAAATTAATTTGCAAAAAGCGGCACAAAAATAGCAAAATAGTTTTGAAAATCAAGCAAGTCGTGATATTCATTTTGTGCAGGGCTAAAAACAGCGGGTCTGGCCTTTATTCGTTACTCTCCAGCGTGTTGCGGAATGCCCTGATTTGCTCGACCGACCCCAGTACAAAAAGCTGGTCTCCCCGGCTCAGGCTCAGTTCCGGGGCCGGATTAAAAACATACTTGGCACCGCTGATTTTGATTCCGATGATATTCACTCCGGATCGGTCTTTTGATTTCAGTTCATTTAAAGTTTTATTTACAAAGCGCGAATTCATGTTGGTGCACGATATTTCTTCCAGGCTTACATCTTTACTTTTTTGAAGCAGGATGTATTCAATAAACTCAACCACGTCGGGTTGAGTTACTAATTTGGCCATACGCTGGCCTCCAATGCGTTCGGGCATGATAACATTGGAGGCCCCGGCACGTTTCAGTTTAATGACTGATTGCATTTCGGAGGCCCGGCTTACAATTTTCAATGCCGGGTTCATACTGCGGGCGGTTAATACGACAAATACATTGTCGGCATCGTTGGGAGTGGTGGCAATCAGTGCACTGGCGTGTTCAACGCGGGCGCGGGTCATCACTTCTTCATGGGTTGCGTCGCCTTGGATATACAACAGGTTTTCGTCTTCGCGGATGCGGTTGATGACATTCTCGCGTTTGTCTATCACGACAAAGTCCATCCCGTGTTCACGCAGCTCAATGGCTGCCTGTTCGCCATTGCGTCCGTAGCCAACAATGATCACGTGGTTTTTCAGTTTCATGATTTTCTTGTCCACCCTGTATGTTTTTAAGTAAGTAATCAGTTCGCCGTCGAAAATAAAACGTGCCAGGTTCGATCCGACCCAGGCCAAGCTACCCAGACTGAAGAATATAAGCCCCGAGGTAAATAAGCGTCCGGTCGAGGAGAGGGGATGAACTTCGCCGAAACCCACCGTCGAAACGGTAATGACAGTCATGTAGAAAGCATCAATCAGGTTAAAGTTCTCGAGGTACATATACCCGGATGTCCCACCCGAAATTATAAGCGTTAGCAACAAAATTCCGGTGCGAATGGTTTTTTGTGAAACTTCCTGAAATTTATTGACCTGCTGTGCCATGTGCAATTTTGTTGTTTCTGGCAATAATCTTTGCTCCCATCGGGCAATTTAAACATTTTTTGTTTTCGCAATATGTATTTTTTAGCTGGATGAGGGCCTGTGTTTCAAATGCATTCTCCGGATGTATTCCCAGGTTTTGCCATCCTGAAATGATGTTGTTCGACTCCGGGGGCAATTGTTCCAGAAAATCCAGCACACGGTCTTTTAGTTCTGGTTTGCTTTGATGTTCGCCGTACAAAAAAAGCAGCGGAGACAAGGTGTTGATTACGATCGAATGAAAAATTGTTTCGCCCAGTTTTTTCGGTTTATTTTCTCCGGAGAATTTATCGAAACGGTAATGATTGTCCCAATATTCAGAAGCTTGCACGTCAAATAGTTTGCGAATTTGATCGATATCGGGAGTTTCTATAATGTGTGAAAATAGAGCCGATGAGCGATTGATCAGTGCTGCCAGCTGGGCGATTCGGATGGTCGGGAAATTGACAGGCCGCAGTCGCAGAAATTTCCAGAGCCGCTTTTCAATCGGGTGAAGTTTGTATTTCTTACATAGATAAGAATATTCATCCCGGAGAACCAGCAAATAATCGTTGCCCGGCAATGGTTCGTTTAACAGGCCGGATTGGCCAAAAAGCAAGGCCTCTATCTGAAAAAGGTCGTTTTTGTGTTTCGACAAGACGGAAAGCGGAAGCGATCGCGCCAGCATTTCGAAAGGCTGGGCATTGGTTTTCATCCCGAAATTCCGGGCCAGGAGCTGATAAAATGTCTCGTTCCAGTTGTTCTGGTTTTGCTCAAGCCGTTTCTGAATTTCTTCGGTTTTCATCTGCAGGCGTTCGATCATGAGCGCACTGAACCACATTCGGAGATGAATGGGGTCGAATAGACGGATGGATTGATCGCAGGGAACCCAAGTCTGGGCTTTTAGCAATGTTTCATAATTTTTGCGAAGATGATCGGGATACGAAATTTCCAGGCAGGGCAAATCTTGGCCATTTATCCGGATGGGCACATCGGCTTCGCCCACCACATGAAGGATGACATTGTTGTAAGAAGCGTCCTGATGGTGGCCGTGCTGGAGCCAATGTGATGAGCGTTGGTGAATTTCAACGTTTCCGGCCCAAACAGTGTCGCCAATTTTGATTCGGGCGTTGAAAAAATCGGGCCCCGCATCGTGGTTGGGTTGGCCAATCGATTCAATTTCAAGCGGGATTCCCTGGGTCGTTCTCAGCTCATTGCTTCGGAAGAGCCGGTTCTTCCATATAAAGTGCAAAAAATCCTCAGTCATAGATTTACAGGCTTGATGTGTAAATTTAACAAAAAAGAAGACAGGCTGCGTTTGGTAGGGAATCAATGTTTTAATATCGGGGGAAAAAACGCCTGAGATGTTAATTTCAGGCGCATGGGGGTGAGATTCTTATTTTTGAGCCTCTCATGGGACTCGAACCCACGACCTGCTCATTACGAATGAGCTGCTCTACCAGCTGAGCTAAAGAGGCATTTCCGGAGGGCAAAAATACACGAAAAAATTTTCCATTTTATATTTTCCCTGAAAAATTAGGGTTGATAAACATTATGTGGCTGATTGCCTGTGTGTTTCATTATTTTTCATTCCTGTCAACGTATTTTGCTGTGTTTTGACCCATATGTGAAATAAAGTACCAGGCCAATTATAAGCCAGATGCCGAACCGCCACCAGTTGGTTACACCGAGTTGGCTCATCAGGTAAAGGTTGGTCAGCAGTCCAAGGACCGGTATTAACGACCAGCGTTTCAGAATGGCTTTTGCCGAGACAATCAGCGAGACCAGGCAGAAAACCAGAAGCGGGAAATGGTTATGCAAGATCCGGAAAAGGCCTGACCCGGTTGAAATATCGGCAAGGAATTCGGAGCTTTCCATAACAGTCTCTCCAACAATCAGCAAAACAATTATCCAGATCGGTACCAAGAATCTGCGGCTATCGAAATACGGAACCCGGAATCCTTTGCCATTGGCCGGGTTTTTACCGGTGGGGTTCATAATTAAAATGCCTCCGGAGACCAAGATAAACGCAAATAATGTCCCGATGCTGGTCAGATCGGTTACTTCAGTCAGGTTCAGGAACAAGGAGGGGACAGCGACCACAATTCCGGTCAGGATGGTCGAGAAGGCCGGTGTCCGGTATTTAGGGTGCAGTTTGGCAAAGATGGGCGGAAGCAACCCGTCGCGGCTCATACTCATCCAGATGCGTGGTTGTCCCAGCTGGAACACGAGCAGCACACTTGCCATGGCAATTACGGCACCGGCGGCGATGATCCCCGAAAGTTTGGTCAGGTGCAGCTTGGTAAACACATAAGCCATCGGGTCGGCAACTCCCAATTCGTTTGAGCTAACCATGCCTGTCAGAACGAGGCTAACGAGTACATACAGGATAGTGGTGATCAGAAGCGAATAAAACATGGATAAAGGCAGGTCGCGTTTGGGGTTTTTACATTCCTCGGCTGTGGTCGAGACGGCATCGAACCCGATGTAAGCAAAGAAGACGCCCGATACGCCTTTCATTACGCCGGAAATGCCATTTGGGGCAAACGGACTCCAGTTTTCAGGGTTCACGTAGAAGGCCCCGATGCCGATAACCAGCAGGAGCAAAATGACTTTCAGGATTACAAAAAGGTCGTTCGTAATGCGTGATTCACGAATTCCGATGTAACAAATCCAAGTAATGACAATGACAATGAACAGCGCCGGAATGTCGGCAACCAGGTGGAAACCTCCAATCTGTGGGGCATTTAGCCAGGCCGCGTAAGCCTCCTGCAAATCGGAACTGAGGCTTGAAGGCGGGGTCCCGGCCCGGATGGTTTCCAATGCTGCATGGTAGCCGCGCGAAGCGCTTAAATAATCGGTCGATAACCAATCGGGAATGTGAAAGCCCAGGCCGTCCATCAGTCCGGTGAAATATCCCGACCAGGAAATGGCTACTGCGATATTTCCGATGGCATATTCCATAATCAGGTCCCAGCCGATGATCCAGGCAATGAGTTCGCCAAAACTTACGTAGGCGTAGGTGTAGGCACTTCCGCTGATCGGGATGGCAGAGGCAAATTCGGCATAACACATGGCCGACAGTCCGCAGGCGATGGCCGTAAAAACAAACAAGAGCGATACAGCAGGGCCCCGGCTGCCGCGGCATTGCCAACGGTGCTGAAAATGCCGGCTCCGATAATCGCAGCTACCCCCAGCGCGGTCAGGTCGAAAACCCGCAGGTTTCGTTTCATCCCGCCGGTGTGCCCATCCAGTAAATCAGCATCGCTTAGGATGTTCGAAATCGATTTTTTTCGGAAAAGTTTATTGATATTCACCAGGCTGAATTTGCGTTATCTAGTTTTATTTTCGGCGTTAAAGAAAAGAATAATCCTTCAAATTGGAAAAATTCAGGATAAAGAGAATGTAATTAAGGTAATGCTAACAAATTCGTAACAATGGGGCAAACATTTGGTCTGTCTTCCTGTAGAAAAAATTTATTTTTTACATTTGTGTCCGGCTATGGATTTAGCCTATTAACTGCCTTTGAAACTGATGGTTAATGCCTTGTCTGTTTTGTGGGCTGTAAAGTGCAATCCTAAGTTTTATTTCGAAATAATAAAAATCAAAAATCAAGAACATGAGTTTTACACACGAAGTTGCAGGCATGATCTGCGTGGCTCAAGGCGCAAATCACGGCCCGGCTCCCATACCTGAAGAAGGTCGTTGGGTAAAAGCCAAAGAGATCAAAGATATTTCGGGTTTGACCCACGGTGTGGGCTGGTGTGCTCCTCAGCAAGGAGCCTGCAAGCTTACTTTGAACGTAAAAGAAGGCGTTATTCAGGAAGCGTTGGTAGAAACCATCGGTTGTACCGGTATGACCCACTCAGCTGCGATGGCTGCCGAAATTCTTCCCGGAAAAACTATTCTTGAAGCATTGAATACAGACCTGGTTTGCGACGCTATCAACACAGCCATGCGCGAACTTTTCCTGCAAATTGTTTACGGTCGCACCCAAACTGCTTTCTCTGAAGGTGGTTTGCCAATCGGTGCTGGGTTGGAAGACTTGGGCAAAGGTCTTCGCGGCGTAACCGGTACATTGTACGGAACTTCGGCTAAAGGCCCACGCTACCTCGAAATGGCCGAAGGTTACATCACCAAAATCGGTTTGAGCGAAAGCAACGAAATCATCGGTTACGAGTTTGTAAACCTTGGCCGTATGATGGACATGATCAAAGCAGGGACCGATGCCAACGAAGCATTGAAAAAAGCTTCGGGCAAATATGGCCGTATGGAAGATGCAGTGAAAGTTATTGACCCACGTAAAGAATAAGGAGGAATATACCATGCCATTATTTGAAAGTTATGACAGAAGGATCAAACAGATCAATAAGTTTTTGAACGACAACGGTATTTCTTCTATCGAAGAGGCCAAAAAAATATGCGACGATAAAGGTGTTGACGTGTACAACATCGTAAAAGGCATTCAGCCCATCGCATTCGAAAACGCCATGTGGGCTTATATTGTTGGTGCTGCTGTGGCTATCAAACGAGGACAGACTGTTGCTGCCGACATCGCTTCAACTTTGGGCGAAGGCTTGCAGTCGTTCTGTATCCCAGGCTCAGTTGCCGACGATCGCAAAGTAGGTTTGGGCCACGGTAACCTGGCTGCTATGTTGTTGAAAGAAGAAACCAAATGTTTCGCTTTCTTAGCCGGCCACGAATCGTTTGCTGCTGCCGAAGGTGCTATCGGTATTGCCAAATCGGCTAACCGTGTTCGCAAAGAACCTCTTCGTGTTATCCTGAACGGTTTGGGGAAAGATGCGGCTAAAATCATTGCCCGTATCAACGGATTTACTTACGTTGAAACCGATTTCGACTATTTCACAGGCGAATTGAAAGAAGTTCAACGCATTGCCTACTCAACCGGCGACCGTGCCAAAGTAAACTGCTACGGTGCTAACGATGTTCGCGAAGGTGTTGCCATCTTCCATAAAGAGGGCGTTGACGTATCGATCACCGGTAACTCAACCAACCCAACCCGTTTCCAACATCCGGTTGCAGGTACCTACAAAAAAGAGTGTGTTGAGCAAGGCAAAAAATACTTCTCGGTGGCATCGGGTGGCGGTACAGGCCGTACGTTGCACCCCGACAACATGGCTGCCGGTCCGGCTTCTTACGGTATGACCGATACGATGGGCCGTATGCACTCCGACGCACAGTTTGCCGGTTCATCATCAGTTCCTGCTCACGTTGAGATGATGGGATTGATTGGTATGGGCAACAACCCAATGGTGGGCGCATCAGTTGCAGTAGCAGTTGCCATTTCTCAGGCTAATTAGACATTATAAGAGAAAGAACTTTCGGGTTCGTGAAAATAATAGGAAAGGGCACTCGTATGAGTGCCCTTTTTTTGTCCGGGGAAATATAGTTTGTCAGGTTTAATGGAGATGATACTTATTATAGAAGATTAATCCCGGATGATAGATTTTTATAAGATTATCAGATGGTTCCTTACTGCATATTTTATGATGTCGGCAGTACTGGTCAGTTTTAGTTTCGAAAGAATGTTGTTTTTATGTGATTCAACTGTACGGCTGCTAATATTTAACCGGTCAGCAATTTCTTTGTAAGAATACCCTTCTGCAAACAGGCTGATAATTTCGGTTTCGCGTTTGGTAATAATACTTTCTTCCTTTTTGTCTGGGTCCGTGTTTGTCTGGTAGCGTTGCATTAACTGGCGGATAACCATCCCAACCTGGGGGCAAAAGTATTTATCTCCTGAACTAACCGTATTAATGGCCTGTATTATTGTCGTAGAGTCAAAATCCCCACAAATAATTCCGTTGACATTTTCCCGAAGGCAGTTTATCGATGCCTGAGATTCGAAGCGATAACTGTAGATTAGCAGAGGAATGCTTCCGGCATATTTTTTTACCCGTTTAATTAACTTCAACTCAAAATCTTCGATGGTAAAAAATCCTAGAAAAATGATGTCCGGAGAAAGATTCGTGATGTTGTTTATTAAATTGTTAATGCTGTTGGCAATGTTTATACGATATGCATTACGATCATTAAAAAAAATGTGGCTCAATTTGGGGTTGAGTATTTTATCTGAATCGTATATTTCAATAAGTAAACTTTTTCCCATATTTTGCCAGAGTTAATGTTCATTGAGGCATTTGCCTCCATTTTAATGAAGGTGTAGGTCATTTCCTTTTTATGACGCACTTTAAGATCTCAAAGTCTTAATTGACTTTCTTTTTCACATCTTTCGCAATTCAAAGAGAAATAAAATTAAGTCATTTGGGGGCTGATATCAATCCGTGATTTTACGGATAACTGATTAAAATAACTATTTGCTTGTGGTAACTATATGGATATCAGGTTGTTTTTGATGGCAAACTTAACCAGGTCGGTTGTTGTGGCAATGTTTAACTTGGCGAGAATATTGTTTTTGTGTGTTTCAACGGTTCGGGGGCTTATGTTTAGTTTGTTAGCAATTTCTTTGTAGGTAAGGCCCTCGGCAAACAGCCCTATGATTTCCAACTCGCGCTTACTTATTTTGTCGGCTCCCGAATAGCGTTTAGTGGTTTGTATCTTGTTAAAAATATCGTCGAGCAGTTTAGACGCCGGCTTGCTGAAAAAGCTTCCTCCGGATGAAACCACGTAAATGGCATTGATGATTTCGAACGAAGTCGCGTTATATGATAAGATCCCTTTTGCCCCATTTTGCAGGCAGAATACAACATGGCGCTTGTCGAACGAAGATGAGCAAACAATAAAAGGCAAGTCCGGATATTTATCGTTGATGCAGGTAATTAGCAACTTGTCGTTATCGGAGAAAGAACTGTAATAAATAAGAAGGAGATCGGGTTGAAATTCTTTTATTTTCTGAATAACGTCAAAGATTTTGTTCCCGCTTCTGGAAATGTGGATCGACTTTTCTTCCTCAATGACACTGATGAATGACTTTTTAAAAGTCACATCCTGTGAGGCGATAAGTAGTTTCGTAATAGAAGAATTCATCGTAAACCCGTGTTAATCCAATTACCCAAAACGGAGACTGTTTGTAAACTGATTAAGAGAACAAAGTGATTTTCTTTTTGTTTTTCTATATTTAAAAACACTATTATCCGACTAATCTAAAATTCTGAAGATATTGTCTTCTAATTTTCTGGTAGTCAGTCATTATTGTTTTTATTTCAAAAGTCACCCCCCTTCAAAATGCAAGTTTTGTTTGCAAGGATGATGCGGTGAACTCCGTT
>JAJUGZ010000121.1 GCA_029265715.1 Bacteroidota bacterium | reverse complement strand
TTAAAGTCTTGTTGTTGCCTAATACGCTATATATTAACTTTTTATATAAATTATAGCCCTTGAGAGTCATACTTGAAATGAATCTGGTAAATTCTCTTAAGATACTGATTCTCAGGGGTTTTACCAAACAAAAATCAAGTTGTTTTGTTGATTATCAATTATTTAACACAACTCTTAACGGAGTGTTGATTTCTGCTGTCTACAGTAAAATCATAAAAAAACTAAAGGCGGCTTAGCTTTCATAAACTTTAAAAGCTATTTTTGGGATAAATTGAAGTCAAAATGCCCAAAACACTTACAGATATATCAACACCTGATGATTTGTTGCTGCAAGAACTGAAAAACGATAATGTCAAAGCTTTTGATTTAATTTTCAAAAAATACTACTCGAATTTATGTCGGTTTGCATACTCATTAATTCATGATGCCGACATGTCACAAAGTCTTGTTCAAAATGTTTTTGTTAAACTTTGGGAACGAAGGTTTATTGGGCAAATAAATAATTTACCGGCTTATCTGAGTACGATGGTCAGAAATCAATGCTGTGATTATCTTCAGGAATTGAGTTTGTTGGACAAAGGAGGGGTGGATGCGTCGAATATCCACAGGGTAGATAATTCAACCGAAAATGAAGTATTCCGGAAAAACTTTGAGGAATCCCTTATTGCTGCTCTTGGAAAGCTCCCGACAAAGTGTAGAACCGCTTTTGAATATAGCCGTTTTGAGAATTTGTCAAATAAAGAGATCGCACAACGGATGGAGATATCAATCAAAGGTGTTGAAGCCTTAATTGGCCGGTCATTGAAAACCCTGAGAATCGAACTGCATGAGTTTTTACCATCTCAAAATTCCTCGAAACTGAATTCAGTATTACTTTTCTTACGATTCGGACGCACCATTTTTACTTTCTCAAAATAGGTAGGATCAAAAACGCGGTATTTTTTAATGCGATATTCTTGTGCCTATAGAAAAAATTTTATTTGCGATGTAGGGTAGCGACCAACTTTCGGGGTCAGTAAGCAAAAGAATCCAATGGAGACTAACCAGGAGTATATATATTCTATCATCGCCAAAAAACTGACCGGAACTATTTCTGATGAAGAAGTTGTGATATTGAATCGTTGGCTGGCCGGTAATAAGCAAAATTTAAACGAATACAGCGATATTTTATTTATCTGGGAGAAGTCTGCATCGCTTTCGTTTCCAACTATGATAAAGATCGAGAAAGGGCTTAAGATGGTCCATTCACGAACTATCCGAAAGCGTATCAGAGCTGCTTCACTCAAACTGGTTTGGCAGGTGGCAGCAGTTTTGGTTCTGTCGATACTTTTCTCGTCGCTTTACAATTACTTCTTTTTTAACGATTCGTCTGTCAATAGTTATTTCGAAGAGGTAAGCGCTGCCTATGGAACTCAAAATAAAGTTGAACTTCCAGATGGATCCGTCGTGTTACTGAATTCAGGGAGCACACTCCGTTTTCCAAACCGGTTTGTAAACCATGGTGATCGCAGGATTGAGCTGAAAGGGGAAGGTTATTTTAAGGTTGCCAAAGATACAGAGCATCCATTCATTGTAAAAGTAAATAGTTTGGAGGTTAAAGCACTTGGCACTGAGTTTAATGTTCGAGCATATGATCCGGATGAAAAGATTGACGTGTTTTTGTTGGAAGGTAAAGTTGCTATAAGCTCGGATTTTAGAGATAAGTCGAAGCAAACGATGGTGCTTGAACCCAGTCAGATGGCACATTATGACGCTGTCATCAATTCAATGTCAAAGAAAACGATAACTAACCCTGCAAGGTATGTAGGTTGGATTGAAGGGAAGATAGTTTTTAACGACGACCCAATTCAGGAAGTGAAGGAAACGCTTGAAAACTGGTATAATGTTGATATTCGGATAAAAGACGAAAAGCTTTCGAAATATCGGTTTACCGGAACTTTTATTAACGAATCGCTTGACGAAATCCTGAATACGCTGAGTTTAACCTCACCCATGGGGGTCGAGAGTGTTCCGGCGCGTCAAGCTGATGGCAAAAATACAAAGCGGACAGTAATATTAAAAATGAGATAATAAACTAACTAAAAATGATTAGCCTATGAAGAATAATTAAAAACAGGAAGATGTTCCAGCACCTTCCTGTTTGAAAAATGTCTGCGACAACAGACAAAATGTAGTTAAAACTTAAACAATTCGAATTTATGAAAAAAAACAAATCGACGGGGATATTATTGCTTATTCCCAAGCTAAATGTTTTATTAGCTATGAAACTAACCTTCCTTCTTTTTTTTGTATCAACCTTCGCGTTAATTGCCTCGGAGTCATACTCACAGAATAAGAAAATTACAATCAGGCAGCAAAATGCCATTATTAAAGATGTTCTGAGGGAAATAGAAGATCTGAGCGGCTACTATTTTATTTACAATAATGAGTATGTCGATGTTTACCGGGAAATAGATATCGACGCAAGAGAACAGTCGATCACATCGTTGCTGAACCAGATTTTTCGGGAACAGAACATCAGTTATGCAATCAGCGATCACAAAATAATCCTTTCCCCTTCAACTTCCTTATCTTCAGTACAACAACTAAGGAAAATAACAGGGAAGGTGACCGATCTGGGGGGGCAGCCGTTACCAGGCGTTACAGTTACCATTAAGGGTACAAGCCAGGGAACAATAACTGATTCTAATGGTGATTATGAAATGAATGGGGTGACAGATGCTGATGTTTTGGTATTTTCATTTATCGGATTGAAAACGATCGAAGCAAAGGTAGCTGGGAAAACGAATATTTCTGTGGCTATGACGGAAGAGACTATTGGCTTGGATGAAGTGGTGGCCGTCGGATACGGACAACAGAAGAAAGTAAGCATTACCGGAGCCGTGGGTAGTATTAAGAATGAGAGTATTAACCGGTTGGCCAACAGTACAACTGCTTCGATGCAAGGGGTATCGCCAGGCCTGACCATTTTGGACAAAGGGGGCTCGCCGGGACGTGCCAACACGACGCTGCGTATCCGGGGAATCACAACCATTAACAACAGCGATGCCTTGTTGCTTGTTGATGGCGTAGAACAGCGGATCTCAGATATTAACCCCGACGACATTGAGAGTATTTCTATTCTGAAAGATGCATCTACAACGGCGATCTATGGTTCGCGGGCAGCCAACGGGGTTGTCCTTATTACGACCAAACGCGGAAAAGCCGGTGATGTGAAAATAGACCTCAATAGTTATTGGGGGCTACAAAACGTTACCAACAGGCCCGAACACATGGAAACTGTAACCTACATGCGCCAGCAAAATTTCGCTTTCCAGAATGCCGGACAAAAACCGCGGTATTCTGAAACATTCATTCAGGAGTGGATTGATAATCATGAAAGCGATCCGATTACTTACCGGAAAGCCAACCAATGGCAGGATGTGGTTTACCAAAGTGCCATGCAGCAAAATTATAGCCTTACGCTAAACGGAGGTAATGAAAGAGCCAGAGGATTGATGGGCTTACGTTATTACAAACAAGACGGTGTTGTTCCAAATTTCAATTCGGATATTAAGGAAATCCGGGTAAATACCGATTTTAAACCATTTGAACGGCTAAAATTATCGGCTGATGCAAACTTTCGTTCGCGTTATTCATTGGCTCCCGTGGGCGCTTATGACTATGATGTGAATGGTGGCGGGGTATTCTATTCCATGTTTCATGCGACCCAGTTTGTCGTACCAAGATATCCCGATGGCAGCTATGGCCTGGGAAATAAAAATGCCAATCCGCTGTTGCTTGCAGAAATGGCCGGAGATGATAAGCAGTGGAACAATTTGTTTATTGGCAGCCTGAAAGCAGAACTGGACCTGATGTCTGGATTGAAATTTACCACTCAGTATGCGCAGCGTTTTGCTTATAACAAGAAAGTAGCCTTTAACAACGCCTATACTGTCGTAGATACCAATTATCTCGATTGGACTGCTACGGCCAGAGATGAACCATACAATCCGTCAGCAACCCGGAAGCGCACAAGGGCAATCACCCGGAACAGCATGGATGATTACAGGGAAGACATCAATGAATATACACTGAACCTGTTGCTTGATTACGAGAAACAATTAGGCCGACACAATTTACACGCATTAGCTGGGTTCTCTCAAATAGAGAATCAGTGGTCCCATAACGAAGCCTATCGTCAGGATTTTTACAATAACGATGTCCAATCGATCAATATGGGTTCTGAAAGTACCTGGAAGAGCTACGGTTACAATAATGAGTATGCTTTGCGATCGTTCTTTGGACGTTTGAACTATAACTACGACAATCGATATCTGCTCGAGGCGAACCTTCGGTACGATGGATCTTCGCGCTTTACCGGAGATAATCAGTATGGAACATTCCCTTCATTCTCTGCCGGATGGCGCATCTCGAACGAAGCATTTTGGAGTGAAGGGCTTCGTAAAATTATTCCCGATTTGAAACTAAGAGGTTCGTGGGGGAAAGCCGGTAACCAGACTGCCGGACTCTATGCTTTCTATGAGTCGTACTCATCAACGACATATAATTTTAATGGTGCGATTGTTCAGGGTTACATGCAAACTGCTTTGGCCAATAAGGACCTGAAGTGGGAAACCAGCACTCAGACCGATATTGGTTTAGATGCCGGCTTGCTGGGGAACCGGCTGACTATTTCCGGTGATTATTATTACAAACGAACCGATGGGATTTTGGTCAATCTACCCATTTCAGGAACAATTGGGCTCGATGCACCAGTACAGAATGCAGCTATTGTCGATAACGAAGGATTTGAGTTGACGATCGATTGGAAGCACAAAGTACGCGACTTTTCCTATGGAGCAAACTTTAATCTTTCGAATAACCGGAACGAGGTAATTAGCCTTGGTGGGGCAAATCCAACCGTTAGCGGCGGTACTGCCGACGTAATAACGACTATCCGTGAAGGATATGCGATCAATTCTTACTGGGGCTATCAAACGGGGGGTCTTCTTACCCAGTCGGATTTAGACAATGGTTATCCAGTTTACGATAGCCGGATGACCGCAGGTGATGTAAAGTACATTGACCGCAACGACGATAAAAAGATTGACGCCAGCGATATGACTGTAATTGGCAATGAATTTCCACGGTTTCCTTTCTCTTTTAGCGGTTTTGTGAATTGGAAAGGGTTCGATTTTTCATTCATGCTGCAAGGGGTCATGGAGGCGCAAACCCGCGTTTCCGGGGCATTGGCCGAAGGTGGTAATTTTGAGGGATTTACACTTGATATTTTCAAGGACTACTGGACGCCGGAAAATACAGATGCCCGTTTCCCCCGCCCGCGTAAGAGTGTAGATTACAATGCCATGATGTCGGATTATTGGGTAATCGACGCTGGTTATATTCGCCTGAAAAACATATCGATGGGCTATACCTTGCCACGCATGTTAAGCCAAAAAGCATTTATCGACAAGGCGCGTATTTATGTGGCCGGGAGCAATGTACTTACATTTTCTCCATTGAAAGAGTGGGGGCTTGACCCGGAATTTGTTTCCGGACGGTTTTTGTACTATCCGCAAACATCAGTTCTTACGCTGGGTCTTAATTTAACATTTTAATTATTAATCGTGCAAATATATATTATCATGAAAATAACGATTAAGAGAAAGCTAAATCCGGGATTTTCTGTTTTTTTGACATGGATAAACAACCTGGGCAACAAACCAAAATATATCTGCATACTTGTGTTATTGGGCTCCATGGCCGGATGCGACGATGTGTTGGATACAGTACCTACCGATCGGTTATCGTCGGAAGTATATTGGCAAACCGATAAGGATGCCGAATATGCAGCAAATGCCATTTACCGGTTTATAGAAAGTCCGGTAACCATACTGGGCATGGATGAGATGACCGATATTGCACGTGCAACTTTCGAAACTTCGGACGAAACAAAAGTGGAAGCCGATATTGCTGACCCGCAAACCAATATTTTCCAGAATACCTGGAACGATATGTACAGCGGCATCCGCCGTTGCAACGATTATATGGCAAACATAAGTAGAATAACAGTGACCGACCAGGCAAAGGTAAACCGCCTGACATCCGAGGTCCGTACGCTTCGCTGTTATTTTTATTCGCGTTTGGTATCTTATTTTGGCGATGTTCCTCTGGTAACTACTCCGATTAGTATAGCCGATTCGAAGACGCTGATCCGTACCCCGGTAGCTGAAATATATGATTTCATCTATACCGAAATTAATGAGGCTGTCAATTATTTACCGGCGACTACTACGGAGAAGGGACGGGTAACCAAAGGCGCAGCGTTGGGAATACTGGCCCGAACCATGTTGTTTGCCGCCGGGAACGTAACCGGAACCGATGGACGGGCAACAACTTATTACGAACGGGCGAAAACGGCTGCTGATGCGGTAATTGCCTTGAATGTTTACTCTTTGCTTCCCAAATATAAAGAGTTGTTTACGTATGCCAATGAGAACAACGTGGAAGTGGTCTTCGATAAACAATTTATCAAAGATACCTATCCGAATGCCGTTATGAATGCCTTTGGCGCAGTATCGTTGGGAAACAACGGGTCAAACATGTCGCCTACCATTCAGCTGGTCGATGAATATGAAACTACCAATGGGGAAAAAATCACAGAAGATGCTTCCTATGATCCGAAAAATCCTTATGTCAATCGTGATCCGCGCCTCAGTTATACCCTTTATGTGCCTGGCGATGTGTTGCCAAACGGTACGATCTATGATTCGCGTCCGGGATGGAGTACCACTGCCGATGTGTTTGGCGCCAGCTATCAAGTATCAAAAACCGGCTTGTTGCCAAAAAAATATATCAATCCGGAGGATGTTGGTCAAAGTAACCGGAGCAATTGCGGGATCAATCTGATTATAATACGTTATGCCGAGATTTTGTTGACTGCTGCTGAAGCCCGGATCGAGTTGAATACGGATCTGGATGTAGCTATCAGTTATATTAATAAAGTACGGCAGCGAGCCGATGTCAATATGCCTCCCTTGTCGGGCATTACAGGCCAAAGTGCCCTACGCGGAGCAATACGGCACGAACGGATGGTGGAGCTGGCCCTGGAAGGAAACCGCTTTTTTGACATTCGTCGCTGGCGAATCGGGGAGAGCGTTTGCAACATGGATAAGGTTTATGGAATGCGCTATGTGGATAAAACGACCGGGCAGCTTGTTACCATAACGACTGATTACAAGAAAAAATTCACAACAAGGGATTACCTGTGGCCGATCCCGTACAATGAACGGCAACTTAACTCGAACCTGACTCAAAATACCGGATATTAAAAAAGAAAGGAGTAATCAGGTTATAGATTGTTGAATGATTAATCATCAGCAGAGTCCTTGCTGTTCCGGATATTTCCCGACGGCAAGGAGTTTCTGATTGATTCCGGACCTAGTATCCTGTAAGATTGGATGTTCTTTTAACAAGTTCGACTATGTTGTTGCTTTTCAATAACCTAGATCGGACTTGGTGAATTTGTCATACATACTCAGTTCATAAATCCGGAAAAAATGGATTCGGGGAATGAGTTTTTTTTGACACTTAGTTTTATAATTATGGAGTAACTGATTTTGGCAGAATCGTTACTATTAAAAAAATTACCAGAATGCTAAATCTGAAATCGACACAAGTTCTTATGCTGGGGGGAACTCTTCTGGCCGGATGTGCCCACCCGAAACCAGCAGAGCTGAAGAAGCCGAATATCATGATCATCATGTTAGATGACATGGGCTACTCTGATTTGGGTTGTTACGGAGGCGAAATACATACTCCCAACATGGACCGGCTTGCAGAAACCGGAGTCCGTTTTACACAAATGTACAACTGTGCTCGTTGCTGTCCGACACGAGGGTCACTGCTGACCGGACAGTATCCGCACCTGGCCGGTATCAATGGGATGGGGGTAAACCTGAGTATGAACACGGCAACCATTGCAGAAGTTTTGCGACAAAATGGCTATCACACCGGGATGACCGGGAAATGGCACTTGTCGACTACCAAGGAGCTTGACGATCCTAATGAACATTTGCGTTGGTTGGCTCACCGTTCCGATCACGGCCCATTTTCTCCGCTCGAGAACTATCCGTGCAACCGCGGATTTGAAGAACATTGGGGCGTTATCTGGGGAGTCATAAATTATTTTGATCCATTCAGCCTGGTGCATAACGAAGAACCAATCAGAGAGGTTCCGGACAATTTTTACATGACCGATTTTATTACGCAAAAAACAATCGATTTGCTCGATTCATACAGTAAAGACGATAAACCGTTTTTTTTGTACGTGGCCGAAACGGCGCCACACTGGCCCTTACACGCCCTTCCGGAGGACATTGAGAAATATAAAGACCGGTATAAAGATGGCTGGGAAAAGCTCCGGAGCGACCGCTATAAGCGGATGGTCGAAATGGGGTTGATTGACAGTACAACCTATAAACTTCCAGAAAACTCATCGGGGCGGAAATGGGCCGATTGCGAAAAGAAAGATTATGAAGCAGCCTGTATGGCTGTCCATGCGGCGATGATCGACCGGGTTGACCAGGGAATTGGTCAAATTATTCAAAAACTGAAAGACATGGGGCAATATGACAATACCATCATTTTTCTTCTTTCCGACAACGGAGCGTCATACGAACGTGGTTATCCACCCGGATTCGACCGTCCCGGATTTACGCGCGATTCAACCCTTATCGAGTACAATTCAGATCGTCCGGGAAGCCAGACAACCTGGAACTATATCGGGACTGCCTGGGCCAGTGCTGTGAATACGCCTTTCCGTTTCTGGAAAAAAGAATCGTACGAGGGCGGGAGCGCTACGCCGTTTATTGTGCATTGGCCTGATGGATTGAAAGGCAAGGAAAACACGATCAACCGGGGCTTGGCTCATGTGATCGACATTTTGCCCACTTGCCTGGAATTATCCGGCGCTCAGTATCCCGACTCAATAAACGGACAGAAAGCAATTTATCCGGAAGGGAAAAGTTTGCTGCCTCTGTTGTCTGGAGAAAAAATGTCTATTCATGATACGCTTTACTGGGAGCATGAAGGTGGGCGTGCAATCCGGATTGGCGACTGGAAAATGTCGTCTCTCCCGAATAAATCGTGGGAGTTGTTTAACCTGGCCGACGATCATACCGAAACACATGATTTATCGGCACTATATCCCGAAAAAGTTGCAGCGATGAATGAAAACTGGATTAAGTGGGCGAAGAAAATGGGTATCAAAACAGACAAATAACGGTGGCGTGAAATAACCATAACCAATATAAACACGAATAATGCGAAAGTTTTCTATTAAACAGCTATTCTTTTTATTTACTGCTCTTGCAGTTATTCAGGCTTGTGCGCCTGCAGAAAAAGTAACGACCAAAGTGGCGACTACCAGTCTTCGGGCTCCGGCTTATCCGTTGGTAACGATCGACCCATATACCAGTGCCTGGTCCGAAACCGATCAGTTGTTCGACGGCCCGGTCCGGCACTGGACAGGTAAGACTCATTCGCTTATCGGGGCTATCCGAGTGGATGGACAGGTTTATCGTTTCCTTGGGAAAGAAGACCTGCCGCTGAAAACGTTGTTGCCAATGGCCAGCGAAGAAGCCTGGGAGGGAAAATTTGTAACCAATGTTCCAGCGAAAAACTGGGAGCAGCCGGATTTTAGCGATGCCAAATGGCAGTCGGGGAAGGCGGCTTTCGGGACTCCCGGAATGTCGGCCATTGGCACCGAATGGAAAACCAAAGAAATTTGGGTCCGTCGAGAGTTTAAGGCTCCGGAAATTACCTCCGGAAATCTTTATCTGATTTATTCGCACGACGACGACTTTGAGCTTTATCTGAACGGGAAGGAAATTGTCAATACCGGAAGATCAGCCAGGAACAACGTTTTTCTGAAGATTGACCCCGCTTTGTTGAATAAGGAAGGGATGAACATTTTGGCAGCACATTGTCTCGACCGCGGTGGTCTGGCTTATGTTGATTTCGGGCTTTATACCGACAGCGAACAAAAAGAAATATTTGCCCAGACTGCTGTTCAGAACAGCGTTTCGTTGTCGGCTACCCAGACCCACTACAACTTTACCTGCGGGCCGGTCGATTTGAACGTTCAGTTTGTTTCGCCTTTGTTGCCTAACGACCTGAACCTGCTTTCGCGCCCGGTTAGCTACATCAACTACCAGGTTGCATCCAACGATGGAGCCAAACACGACGTTCAGGTTTATTTTGAAACGACCCCTCAATGGGCTGTCAACGAACTGAGCCAGGAAGTTCAGGTCAGTAAAGGTGGATTTGGTAATATCAGCTTTCTAAAAGCCGGTACAACCGAACAACCCATTTTACAGAAAAAAGGAGACAACCTCCGGATTGACTGGGGGTACGTTTATCTTGCTGCCAGAAAAAGCGAAAACAACGTTGTGGCAATGGGCAATTATGCCGATACGAAAGCAGCTTTTGCAAACAGCGGGTCAATCGATTTGGGCCCGGATGAGCTGACTACCCGTCTGAACCAGGCGATGCCGGCTATGGCGTGTGTCGAAAATTTAGGCAAAGTTTCATCAAAAAAAGTGGGCAGTTATGTTATGATTGCCTATGATGATATTGAGTCAATCCAGTATTTCGGGACCAACCTGAAAGCTTGGTGGACAAACGGAGGGACAGTTACCATTGGCGATGCATTGCAGACAGCTGTTGCTGAGTACGATTCGATTATGGAGCGTTGCGCCCGTTTCGATAACCAACTTTGGAATGAAACACTGGCCGCCGGTGGTAAAAATTATGCCGATCTGTGTGTGCTGGCCTTCCGTCAGTCGATTGCTGCCCACAAATTAGTGAAAGACCCGGAAGGGAACATTTTGTTCCTGTCGAAAGAAAATTTCAGCAACGGCTCGATCGGGACCGTTGATGTAACTTACCCGTCGGCCCCGCTTTTCCTGAAATACAACCCAGACCTTCTGAAAGGTATGCTCAACCCGATTTTCTATTTTTCGGAAAGCGGAAAATGGACTAAACCGTTTGCGGCACACGACGTGGGAACTTATCCGCTGGCCAACGGACAAACATACGGTGGCGACATGCCGGTGGAAGAATGCGGGAACATGATTATCCTGACTGCTGCCATTGCCCAAATGGAAGGGAATGCCGATTATGCGGCAAAACACTGGGATGTGCTGACCATCTGGGCCAATTACCTGCTCGAAAACGGTCTTGATCCGGAGAACCAGTTATGCACCGATGACTTTGCCGGGCACTTTGCTCACAATACAAACCTGTCGGTTAAGGCCATCATGGGTATTGCCAGCTATGGGAAACTGGCTTCGATGCTGGGAAAAAACAATATTGCAGTCGAATATACCGGAAAGGCAAAAGAGATGGCTGCTAAGTGGGTTGAAATGGCAAACGACGGCGATCACTACCGTCTGACATTCGATCAGGCCGGGACCTGGAGCCAAAAATATAATCTGGTCTGGGACAAACTGCTTGGGTTTAATATCTTCCCGAAACAAGTCGCTGAAACCGAATTGGCCTATTACCTGACAAAGCAAAACAAATACGGCTTGCCGCTCGATAATCGTCGTACCTATACAAAAGCCGACTGGATTGTTTGGACTGCCACGTTGGCCGGCGATCAGGAAACATTCCGAAAACTGATCGATCCGTTACACTTGTTTGTAACTGAAACTCCAGACCGGGTTCCGATGAGCGACTGGTACGAAACGCCCGATGCCAAACAGGTCGGGTTTCAGGCGCGTTCGGTTGTTGGGGGTTATTTCATTAAATTACTCGATAAACAACAATAGGCTATGAAGTATTCATTCAATCTGATACTGGCGGTTTGCCTCCTGGTTGTTGCAGCTTGTCAGCCGCAACCGAAAAAAGATGAAAAAAAAGAACCAATATCCACTCGCTGGACCGACGCTCAGGCTCAACAATGGGCAGCCGAAAACGGCTGGCTGCGTGGGTGTAATTTCAATCCGAGCACGGCGATCAATCAGTTGGAAACCTGGCAGGCCGAAACATTCGACACGATTACGATTAACCGG
>JAJUGZ010000156.1 GCA_029265715.1 Bacteroidota bacterium | reverse complement strand
TTGTTCGGTAAATTGTCCATATCTTTCGAGCTGGTAAAAGTTGATGCGGCCTTTGATGCTAAGAAAAAGCAGAAAGACCTCGGCCATAAAATCCTTTCGCCACTTGTTTAAAGTCTTATTGCTATCTAATGCGCTATATATAAGCTGTTTATATAAATTATAGCCCTTGAGAGTCATACTTGAAATGAATCTGGTAAATTCTCTTAAGATACTGATTCTCAGGGGTTTTACCAAACAAAAATCAAGTTATTTTGTTGATTATCAATTATTTAACACAACTCTTAACGGAGTGTTGAGAATTGAATATTCGAAAAACTTTTCGGGTAGGCGTACTAATAAAAAGAGGGTGTCTCGGACTTTTGAGACACCCTCCGTGTATTTTGGCGAACTTTTAAATGTTTTGAACGTTCTTTTCCGATTAGGTGTTCATCGCGCCACAAACATTGATTGTCTGACCACTGACATACGAAGAAAGGTCGGATGCTAGAAACAATGCTGTTTTCGCAACTTCTTCCGGAGTACCGCCCCGTTTCATCGGGATGCTTGCTTCCCATTGTTTGCGGGCTTCTTCCGGAATTTTGGCCGTCATTTCCGTGATAATGAAACCCGGAGCGATGGCGTTGCAACGAATGCCGCGCGAACCCAGTTCTTTGGCAACCGACTTGGTAAAGCCCAGAATCCCGGCTTTTGAAGCCGAATAGTTGGCTTGTCCGGCATTACCGCTAACCCCAACAACCGAACTCATGTTAATGATTGAGCCCGAACGCTGTTTGAGCATCACTTTCTGAGCTGCTTTGGTAAAGTTGAAAACCGATTTCAGGTTCACATTAATTACGGCATCCCACTGTTCTTCGGTCATGCGCATCAGCAAGGTATCTTTTGTGATACCGGCATTGTTAACCAATACATCAATAGCGCCAAATTCTTCAACGATCTGATTTACGACGCGATCGGTATCAGCAAAATCAGCGGCATTTGAAGCGTATCCTTTTGCTTTTACTCCTAAAGCTGCAATTTCTGCTTCGGTAGCTTTCATATTTTCGTCGGCAAAAAGGTCGGTAAACGCAATATTACAACCTTCTTCGGCAAATTTTAATGCAATGGCTTTACCAATACCACGTGAGGCACCGGTAACAACAGCCGTTTTTCCTTCTAATAATTTCATACTATAATAATTTGTTTTTAATGGTAGTATGGAACTCCATGTTGCTGGAAATTATTATCATGCCACTGGGTATCGTGAAGCAACATGTTCGTTTCATTTTATAAGTTATTAGTAATTCCGGGCAACAAATATAATGGAAAAATAGAATGATGGAAGATAGTTGCGAGACATGAGCAGTGAGTAAAAGAAAAAGTCTTCCCTTAATTCTTGCTTCTGGCAGCTTGATCAACCACCTCCCCCTCACTGCGCCCGGATATTCCTTGTCGGCTTAGAGCAGGCTCCTTGCCAAGGGAGAGAAATGGTCCGTGCCCTGTTGCAGGTTTTCTTTGGAATGTTGGATGTATCTCACGCCAGTTCGCTCAGCTCGAGCCAGCGAAGCTCTTTCTCGTCCAGTAAATCAGAAACCTCGCCAAAGCGGATCGATTTGGCCATCAACTCATCCGCGCTTAGAGTTCCGGAATTCAGTTCTTCGCCCAATTGTTTCTTTTCACTTTCGAGGGCTGCTATGTCTTTTTCCAGCTGCTCGAACTCGCGTTTCTCATTAAACGTCATTTTACGTTCGCGAACCCTGGCCGGCTTAGGCGCTTCTTTTGCCTCCAGGTTGGGTTTACCCTTTTCGGCTTGCTCTTCCTGAAGCTGCTTCTCGCGCCAGTCGGAGTAATTTCCGGGGAAATCTTTAATCCGTCCATCCCCCTCAAACACAAACAAGTGATCGACAATCTTGTCCATAAAATAGCGGTCGTGCGAAACAATGATCACACAGCCGCCAAAATTTTTCAGGTATTCTTCCAGCACAGCCAGCGTCATAATGTCCAAATCGTTGGTCGGCTCATCCAAAATCAAAAAGTTTGGGTTTTGCATCAGAATGGTACACAAATATAACCGGCGCTTTTCACCGCCACTCAACTTTTCAACGAACGAATACTGAACATCGGGCGGAAACAGAAATTGCGTAAGTAGCTGCGATGCAGTTATTTTTCGGCCATCCTCAAACACGATAACGTCGGCTATTTTCTGGACCACTTCCAATACTTTTTCCTGCGGATTAAAGTCGATGCCCGTCTGCTTGTAGTAGCCAAAACGCACCGTCGTTCCCGGATCAACCACTCCTGAATCGGGCTGAAGATTGCCGGTAATCAGGTTCAGGAAGGTGGATTTACCAGTCCCGTTTTTCCCCACAATACCCACTTTCTCGAAGCGCATGAATTTGTACGAGAAATCTTTAACCAACACCAAATCGCCATAGGATTTATTCAGTCCTTCTGTTTCCAGTATTTTTTTCCCGATCCGGCTCGACTGCATAGCCAGCTGAACTTCTCGTTCCTGAATAGTTTGCGCAGCCGCTTTCTTCAGGTCTTCTACTTTCTCGACCCGGTATTTGGCCTTGGTCCCACGGGCCTTGGGCATCCGGCGAACCCACTCCAGCTCGGTCCGGAGCAGGTTCCGGGCTTTCTCGATACCGGCCTGCTGCATTTCAATACGTTCTTCCCGCTTTTCCAGAAAATACGAATAATTGCCGCGGTGGCGATAAATGATGTTGTCTTCCATTTCCAGGATTTCATTGCAAACCCGGTCGAGGAAATACCGGTCGTGTGTGACCATAAACAGCGTACTCTTCGATTTTTCGAGGTAATTTTCCAGCCATTCAATCATCTCCAGGTCGAGGTGGTTCGTGGGCTCGTCGAGCAACAAAAGATCTGGTTCGTTAATCAACACGTTGGCCAAAGCCACCCGTTTTTGCTGTCCACCAGACAGTTCACTGATCTTCCGCCCGTAATCAAAAATTTTAAGCTGGGTAAGTATTTGTTTGACTTTCACCTCGTAATCCCAGGCCTGATGGTGGTCCATCAGCTCCGTAAGCCGCGCAATTTGGTCTTTGTCGTTTATTTGCAGGGCTTTTTCGAATTGGCGGATCACATCCACTTTTTCGCTGGTCGACTGAAAGACCGCCTCGAACACCGTATCATCCGGATTAAGTTCGGGTGCTTGCCGTAAATAACCAATCCGGATACCGTTGGTAACGGTCACCTGTCCTTCTTCCGGCGTATCGTTCCCGGCCAGGATCTCCATTAACGAAGTTTTTCCGGCGCCATTGCGGGCAATCAACGCCACTTTTTGCTGTTCAAAAATGGTAAACGAGATATTCTGGAAAAGCAATAAATCGCCAATACGTTTCGAAAGGTTCTCGGCCTGCAAATATGGAAGCATAAAATTTTTTCGGCAAAAATAGCAATTAAAGCGAAGACCGGGACAGGAACCTCTGTTTTCAGTCCCCTTCCCGGCCTTCAGTCTTGCTTCACCATAATTTATTCGTACCTGAATACCGGTTCATCATTTTCGATATCGATCAGCACCTTGCTGCGCCCTTCCATTTTCCCTGAAAGGATTTCTTTCGACAAGTAATTCAGCACGTATCGTTGCAACAGTCGTTTAATTGGCCGCGCCCCGTGCTGCGGATCGTAACCAACCGATGCCATCCAGTTCACAGCTGCATCCGAAATATTGATCGATACATTATTGGCTTTCAATCGTTTTCTGATCTGCTCAAACTGCAACATAACAATTTGTTTCACATCGCTGCGGGTCAACGGGGAAAACATGATAATTTCATCGATCCGGTTCAGAAACTCCGGACGGATGGTCCGTTTCAGCAATTCAAATACATCCGACCTCATCAGTTCCAGCATATCGCTTTGGTTGCGGTCGTTCATTTGTTCAAAACGTTCCTGAATGAGCTGCGAACCGAGATTCGAGGTCATGATGATGATGGTATTCTTGAAGTTGACCACACGACCTTTATTGTCGGTCAGACGCCCGTCGTCCAACACTTGTAAAAGCACATTAAACACATCCGGATGCGCTTTTTCAATCTCGTCGAACAGTACGACCGAATATGGTTTCCGGCGCACTGCCTCGGTTAACTGCCCACCTTCGTCGTACCCCACATATCCCGGAGGCGAACCAATCAGCCGGGTTACCGAGAATTTCTCCTGATATTCCGACATATCGATACGCGTCATCATGTTCTCATCGTCGAACAAGAATTCAGCCAGCGCTTTGGCCAGCTCGGTCTTCCCCACGCCGGTTGTTCCCAGGAATATGAACGAACCGATGGGTCGTTTTTCATCCTGCAACCCAGCCCGGCTTCGACGAACTGCATCGGCCACTGCGCGAATTGCTTCGTCCTGCCCAACCACCCGGTTGTGCAGTTCGTCTTCCAAATGAATCAGCTTTTCACGCTCCGACTGCATCATTTTTGCAACCGGTATGCCCGTCCAGCGCGATACTACTTCCGAGATATCTTCTACATCGACCTCTTCCCTGATCAACTGATCGGTCTTCATATTTTTCAGTTCGGTTTTCAACCGCTCAATCTCCTGCTCGGCTTCCCTGATTTTCCCATACCGGATCTCGGCAACCCGCCCAAAATCACCGGCCCGTTCGGCCTGATCGGCTTCGAATTTCAGGTTTTCAATTTCAATCTTATTTTTCTGGATGCCGTCAATCAGCGATTTTTCAGTTTGCCACTGGGCCCTGTATTTAGACTGTTCTTCCTTCAGGTTGGCAATTTCTTCGTTCAACCCGGCCAGTTTGCGTTCATCTTTTTCACGTTTAATGGCTTCCCGTTCAATCTCAAGCTGCTTGATTTTGCGTTCAATCTCGTCCAATTCCTGCGGAACAGAATCCATTTCCAAGCGCAGTTTGGCAGCCGCTTCGTCCATCAGGTCGATGGCCTTATCGGGCAAAAACCGGTCTGAAATATACCGTTGCGACAACTCGACCGAGGCGATGATAGCATCGTCTTTAATACGCACTTTGTGGTGGTTTTCGTATCGTTCTTTCAATCCGCGCAGGATTGAAATCGCGCTGAGTGTATCTGGTTCATCAACCATCACAATCTGGAAGCGGCGTTCCAGCGCCTTATCTTTCTCAAAGTATTTCTGGTACTCGTTCAGCGTGGTGGCGCCAATCGCACGCAAATCGCCACGGGCCAGTGCTGGTTTTAAAATATTGGCAGCATCCATAGCTCCCTCGCTTTTCCCGGCACCAACCAGCGTATGAATCTCGTCGATAAACAAGATGATCTCCCCTTCGGCTCCAATCACTTCGTTGACTACAGCTTTCAACCGCTCTTCGAACTCGCCTTTGTATTTGGCCCCGGCAATCAACGCCCCCATGTCCAGCGAAAAGATCTGTTTCGATTTCAGGTTTTCCGGAACATCGCCCCGCACAATACGCTGGGCCAGACCTTCGGCAATGGCCGTTTTCCCGGTGCCAGGTTCCCCGATCAAAATCGGGTTGTTCTTGGTCCGGCGCGATAAGATTTGCAAGATACGCCGGATCTCGTCATCACGCCCGATAACCGGATCGAGCTTTCCTTCCCGCGCCCGCTGGTTCAAATTAATGGCAAAACGGCTCAGCGAGTTAAACTTATCTTCGGCTGTCTGGCTATCAACCGTAGCTCCTTTCCGGAGTTCTTTAATGGCCGCTTCCAGTTCGTTTCGTGTAACCCCGCTGTCTTTCATCAACCGGCTGATGGTATCGCCCGACTCGAGCAGTCCAAGCAAAATATGTTCAACTGATACAAATTGATCCTTCATCGATTGCGAGATGGCAACCGATTTCTGCAACGCTTTGTTCGCGTCCGACGACAAATATTGCTCGCCTCCGATCACTTTCGGATACGATTCGACGATCCGGGCAAGCGCCTGTGAAAAAGCAGGCAGGTTTACGCCTAACTTTTTCAGCAAAAAACCGGTTACGTTTTCAGCCGTTTCCAACAAACCTTTCAGCACGTGCCCTGTTTCGACCGCCTGCTGGTTGTTGCCCTGGGCAATTTGAAATGCCTGCTGGAGCGCTTCCTGCGATTTGATTGTAAAATTGTTTAAGTTCATATGTTTCCTGATTAATTGTTCCTGCTTTATTTGTACGATGGCGAAAAAACAAAGTATCTGCCACGATTGTTACAAAAGACAATTTGTCGTCTTGCCGGGAAAAATCAGGAAAAAAATTCCGATCATAATTTGGATGAAGGAAAAATTGTCACCAGTAAAAAAATAAGGTTCATCCTACTAATGCGTACCTGGCATTATGAAGGTCCAATATTTTTAGGTTGAAATATTCTATATCACGGTACCCGTACGCTTTTCTTTTCAGGACTTTTATTTTGTTGTTCATGCCCTCCAGTGGTCCTGTCGATATTCGATAGTTGAACCAGTTTAAAATTC
>JAJUGZ010000171.1 GCA_029265715.1 Bacteroidota bacterium | reverse complement strand
TTGAGCAATCCTAACTTCGTTTTGATTAATTTTACTTCTGTATTCATTTCTGACAGTATTAAGTGGATTAAACTTGTTTGTATTTGCAATTTCAAATTTAGTTTAATCCCCAACTGTCAGATTAAGTCGTAGCTAATTCAATTTAAATACAATGTAGAGACGTTGCAAGGAACAGCTATTTTAACTTTACTTGATTCCAGTGGGCAGCTAATTAAAAGGGCAACAATGGATATCATTCAATCTGGAACATATTTGTATAATTTTGATTTGAGTGGGTTCCCCTGCGGCCTGTATCTCTACAATTTAGTTGTTAATGGGAAGATTTTTTCCGGGAAAATAATCAAACAATAATTCCATGAAACATTTATTTCCAGCTTTTATCTTATCAATATTATTCTCCGGGTGTGGGCGGGTACATTGCCCGCCTTTCCCGGAAGAACTTACCGGGTATCTTCCGTATAAATCTGGTGAGACGATCCGGTTTACCAACGGAACAGACACAACCGGATTTACTGTTGATCAATTTGAAGTAACCAAGGCCTATTCATTCTCGAAACAATGCGATTGTGCATGTGAATGGGACGGGAGAATTCAAACGAATGAGGATGATATACTGAATATCTCTATGCAATATTCGGTTTTGAGCTCTGATACAACTTTTTATTTCACAATAACTTATGATGGGCAGACCAGTGAAAAAAAGTCAATTCCTTATGCAGCCAGAACAGGAAGTTACTCCGATAGTTTTTCAGAAACTAATTATCCGGATGTATTTGTTTTCGATTTTCCTGACCCTCGTGGCCCTGTTTCCAAAGCAATTATTGCCAACGGATACGGCATTATCCGTTTGTTTGAGAAGAACAATGGGTCTGTCTGGCGTTTGGTTGAAAACTAAACGATCGTTGGAAAAGATTTTCTGACACTCAAAATGAATGGCAAAGTGTAACAAAAAACTTTCTCATGCCCTACCCGGCTTTGTTAAAGGTAGGGCTTTTTATTCTTTATTTCCCAATCGCATTGTATAGTTTTATTATCCAGATCGTTAGCCCAAAGGCTATAACAAGAGGTTATTAGTGATACTTACTGATGCAAATAAATCCTAAAGTCTTATTTCTCCGAAAATAATCGTTTAACTATCTGATTGACTATATTTTGCTTCAAATGTACCGCATCATAAAAATCATTGGCGGTCAGATCCTGCGGACCCGGATTCGTGCCGCCAATCACCAAAAGCCTATCGTTTTCAAAAGTTCGCAGATAAGGTTCAACCTGCAGGATGCCGCTCGTTTGGGGCGACTGTTCCAATAACCGGTATGTTTCGGGATGATAAGGCGGAATAAATACAATAATTTTACAACCATGGTTTTCGAGGTAGCCGATTAATTGCCGGAAAAGGTGCTGCTGTGTTTTATCCAGATCGGTAAAGTGTTCGTCACGGCTCGAATAGAAGTAATCCGTTGCTTTTACCGATAATTCAGTTGAAGGAATGTTTGTAACCGGTATTGGCAAATGGCGCGATCCGTCGGGGAGGAACATCATTTTGTCGGGCCTGACTGACTGGACAATTTCGAACGGCTCAGTTTTTCCGCATGCTTTTAGCGAACGAATCAGATATTTAGCCGAAAAGAGTTCTTTCAGCCATTCCTTGTCAAGTTCCCATTTCGACTGGATTTTGAGGTCGGGATTAACCCCTGCTTTCCGGGCCATGCGTTCAAAATCAGGGCGGTTTACCAGCCACTGTTTTTCATCGAACGCGTTGCCAAACAACCACTGGTCGGCACAAATGATAATCGTAGGCGGGAGGTTAGCCCATTTCGTTTCAAAAACGTTCAGGAACGCATACATATCCTGAAACGTGCAGTTGGTGACCGAAGCATTGAAAAATCGCTGTCCCGGAATGGCTTCCTGCGATAAAGCCAGCGTCCGGCTCGATCCCAGCACCACGACGTCTGGCAGCTCGGGCAACCGGCTAATCCATTCTTTTTTCAGTGTCCTCGAATTTACATTGACGGGGCCACTAATCATTTTCCCTTCAAGCAGCGCATCGACGAAGGGGCGAATGTAATTGCGGCGGAGGGTGTAATCCGGATCGAAACAGTAGTTTGTCCCGCCAATAATCAAAAGCGGGAAAGCCAGGATCAGTATGGTTCGCCGGAGTAGTTTCATCTGTATAAATTTTCAAAGTTATTTCTTACAATTTTCGTATCTATTTCTGTTTTTCAAACTAGTTTTTCAACGAGATGGAATAGCCATTTATACATTCCCGGTTGGTATAAGCTTCAGCTTTTATGGCTATTTCATTCGTATAAATTTTCAAAGTTGGTTCGTACAATTTTCGTAATAGCTTTTGCTTTTCAATAAAATTCGCACCGGTATGGAATAGCCATTTGTACATCTTCGATTGGTGTGAACTTTGGCGCACATGGCTATTTCATCGGTTAAAACTGAAAATAAATAAAAATACGGTCGGTTTGGAAGGCATACAAAATGCAAAAAATCAGCAAATAATAGATGCCATGCCTGACTGCCGGTTTTAAGTGGGCAATATCCATCGCATGCTTTCTCGGGCGTTGTATCCATTCGGCAAGAAACAAAACACAGCAAAAGAAAAGGGCAACAATAACATTTTTCGTTCCGGCCAATTGAAAAATAGTCGTACTCCCGGCCCCCCAGATAAAAATTTGCCGGAAAATGCCGGAAGCCTGGCTTATGTTGTCGGCCCTGAAGAATACAAAGGCCCCGCACACCAGCGTGAATGTGAGAACGATCGAAGGCAGTTGTTTCAGGGTTGGTTCATTTGTAATGTTTTTTGACGAAAACGGGCTGGTAACCAGGTAGAAGATGCCATGAATCGTTCCCCAGGCCAGGAATGTCCAGTTGGCCCCATGCCACACCCCACTGACGATGAAGGTTGTCATGATGTTGAACATGTGCCTTCCGGTTGAGCAACGGTTTCCTCCCAGCGGAATATAAACATAGTCGCGAAACCAGGTTGAGAGGCTGATGTGCCAGCGGGCCCAGAACTCGCGGATGTTTCGCGAAAAGAAAGGGCTGTTGAAATTCTGCATCAGGTCGAAACCCAGGATTGCCGCTGTCCCGATGGCAATGTTCGAATAACCGGCAAAATCGCTAAAAATCTGGACCGAGAAAAGCACAGCGCCCAAGATGAGCGTTGGCGGGGTGGCTGTTTCCGAATTTGAGAAAATGGCATCAACGATGGGTGCCACCGAGTCGGCCACTGCAATCTTGGCAAAAAAGCCCCACAAAAGCTGGCGGAACCCGTTCGATGCCAGTTCGTAATCGAACTTTTTCAGGTTGCTGAACTGGGGCAGTAAATGGCCTGCCCGCTCAATCGGACCGGCCACGAGCTGCGGGAAAAAACTCACAAAGGTGGCGAATGCAACGAGGTCGGTGGTGGGCTCCAATCGTCGCCGGTAAATGTCGATGGTATAGCTTAGGGTCTGGAATGTATAAAAGCTAATGCCTACCGGGAGAATAATGTTCAGGGTTGACGTGTGAACCTGATATCCCCAATTATTGAACAATGCGGTGAGCTCGCGGGCAAAAAATCCGTAGTATTTGAAAAAGAATAAAACGCCCAGGTTTACGAACAGGCTGGTTAAAAAGAAAGACAACCTTACCTGTTTACTTTTTGCCTGAAAGATAAATTTCCCACAATAGAAATCGACCAGTGTGCTCAAGGCGATCAATCCCAGGAACCGATAGTCCCACCACCCGTAAAACAGGTAGCTGGCCAGAAGTAGGAATATGTTCCTGACTTTTACCGGTTTTCGGTTAAAAACGCCCCAGTAAAAAATCAGGACAATGGGGAAGAACAGCACAAATTCGATGGAGTTGAAGAGCATCTTTATCGACTGAATAATTCGGTGGAAATACGAAAATCATCAAGACAAATGTATTCATCTTTTGTCGAAGCCCAACTCAGATCGTCGCCGCCCAGAAAAACGCATTGAAAAACCTGGTCAATTTTCAGGTTTTCATTCTTCCGGAAAAGGATGGTATCTGAAAAAAACGATGCTTGCCCGTCGAACCAGGCTTCCATTATGCCATTTTTCATTCCGGGCGTATTCATAACAAGGTGCTGGGTGATTGTGTGCCATCTTCCTGGTCTTATCCGGATGGTATCTCCCATCTCATTTTTAAGATAAAGACGCTCGCCCCATTGGGATGATTGCTCAGGGAAATAGATATAGAAGCTCAGTTTTCCACTTTCCCAGAACATCATCCGGGCACTCCAGCCGTCAGTCCCATTGGGAATATGGCCCCCGGAGTTGGCTGCGCCACCGGCCAGTCCGGGAAGCTTTCCTCCTTTGGCAAAGTCAAAACCGTCCTCGAATTTTACCCGGTAGCTAAAAAAATATTCGTCAGCCGGAACAATTGGAATTGACCATTGGGCGCCGGTAATTGGCCCAAATTTATGTTTGGGGATGAGTATCTTCAGGAAATGATTACCGTTTTCTTCATCAATTGAAAACGGGTGTGGGGTGATGCCCAGCTTATAAGACACGAAATCTTTTTTCCCGCACAGTAATTTGGCGCCCCGCCAGATTTTTTTTGTTTCGCGGTCGGTCAGTTTCCCCGGGGCACACTGTTCGAAGGTTGTTGTAAAACCGGAGTTTGGCTGTTTGGGCGAGAAGCATGAAGTAAAAAGTGACAACGTTGAAACCGCCAGTATGATCGGATATAATCTTTTTACGTTCATTGAATATGTTTAATTTGTGCCCAGGATTAAAGCCGAACTTGAGTAATCTAAAACTTATGGGCATCTCTAAAAACCCAATGTTAATATATTTGTTTAATTGTTAATATTTTAAGCATGGGATATATGGTTAGATTGCCTATTTTACAGTACAAAAAAGAGCAACAATGAAGAATATCAATATGCTAGGCCTATT
>JAJUGZ010000012.1 GCA_029265715.1 Bacteroidota bacterium | reverse complement strand
AGAACGTTGGCAGATTGAAACAGCGTTCAGGGCTTTAAAAACAAGTGGCTTCAATATTGAAGATACACACTTGACTGAAATAGAGCGGATTGAAAAACTGTTTGCGCTAGTGATCGTCGCTTTTACCTGGGCGTACCTGGTTGGGGATTATTTGCACAAATACGTCAAACCAATCAAGGTCAAGAAGCATGGCAAGAAAGCCAAAAGTCTCTTCAAATATGGATTGACTTATATCTCTTCGGTGCTGTTAAATGCTTTGTTTCAAGATGATATTGGTATTTTTAAATTTTTGTCATGTACTTAGGAAGCGATTACAGAAATACTGGAATATGAGCCGGCCAATGTCTATGTACGTCAGATTGTCCGTCCCAAATACATCGTTGAATCGACCGATGAATCGCCCGCATAGTGATTGCCGAACTTCCCTCACTGCCTGTTCAACCTAGCGCGTATCCGTCAGACCAACTACTCTTTAATCGGAACTAAGGGTTGAAAGGATATGGTCGCCTACCTTGTTGTCGGGATATTTATCAGTTTCTATACCTTTAAAATTCACAAGGTTCTTTTCCCTTGCCTCTGCCCATTTTTTTCTATCTTTGCCGGTCATTGTCTGAAAACCTTTGAATCGCAAATAAATATGGATTACAAATTCTGGGAAATTGAGCCCAAATGGCAACAATACTGGGAAAACAACAAAACGTTTAAAACGCCAAACGATTTTTCGAAACCCAAATATTACGTGTTAGACATGTTCCCGTATCCATCGGGCGCGGGCCTGCATGTGGGTCACCCCGAAGGGTACACGGCTACTGATATCATCAGCCGCTACAAACGGACGAAAGGCTTTAACGTACTGCACCCGATGGGCTGGGATGCTTTTGGGCTGCCGGCCGAGCAATACGCGATTCAAACCGGGACACATCCGGCCATTACCACGCAGAAAAACTGCGACAACTTTCGCCGGCAAATTAAATCGCTTGGCTTGAGTTACGACTGGGACCGGGAAATTAATACCACCGACCCGAAATATTTTCGCTGGACCCAGTGGATTTTCACCAAGCTGTACAACACCTGGTTCGATGCCGAACAGGGCAAAGGCCGTCCGATCAGTGAATTGCCAATCCCGGAGGATGTAAAAGCGCAAGGCGACGCCGCAGTCAAAACGTACATTTCAGAAAAACGACTGGCTTATTACGACAACGCCCAGGTTTGGTGGTGCCAGTCGTGTAAAACAGTTTGTGCCAACGAAGAAGTGCTAACCGACGGCTCGCACGAGAAATGCGGCAACCAGGTAGTGCGCAAAAACCTGAAACAATGGCTACTCCGCATCCCGCATTATGCCGAACGGTTATTGCAGGGACTGGAACAATTGGATTGGCCCGAAGGCGTAAAAGACATGCAGCGCAATTGGATCGGCAAGTCGACCGGCGCCGAGGTAGATTTTGCGCTGGACGGACTGACCGAAAAACTGCGGGTTTACACCACCCGCCCCGATACGCTTTTCGGGGCAACATACATGGTGGTGTCTCCGGAACACCCGCTATTGTCGAAGCTGACAACTCCGGAAGCCGAAGTCCGGGTGGCCGAATACGTTCAGGCTGCTTCGCTGAAATCGGATTTAGACCGCACCGAACTGGCCAAAGAAAAAACCGGCGTTTTCACCGGCCGTTATGCCATCAACCCCGTTACCGGAAAACAAATTCCGATCTGGGTGGCCGATTATGTATTGATGGGTTACGGGACAGGCGCCATCATGGCTGTTCCGGCACACGACACCCGCGACTTCGAGTTCGCACAAAAATTCGACATCCCGGTTGTTTGCATCCTCGACCCCAAAGAGGCCGACGCTGAAACACGCGCTGCCGTTTTAGCCGGAAATGCCTGCTGGACCGAAGACGGCGCGTACATCAATTCAGTCAACCCGGATAAAGGAATTAACCTGAATGGCCTGAACAAAAAACAAGGGATTGAAACCATCGTGGCCTGGCTTCAGGAACAGGGAATTGGCAAAGCAACTGTAAACTATAAATTGCGCGACTGGCTGTTCAGCCGCCAACGCTACTGGGGCGAACCATTCCCGGTTATTCACTGGGAAGACGGCGAAATCAGCCTGGTAGAAGAAAACCTACTCCCGGTCACACTTCCGGAGATGGAGAAATACGAACCGGGCGAGGGAGGCGAATCTCCGCTGGCCAACGCTGCCGACTGGCTGTATGTAACCGATGCCAACGGACGCAAAGGCCGCCGCGAAACCAATACCATGCCCCAGTGGGCCGGTTCGTGTTGGTACTATTTGCGCTACATCGACCCGCACAACGACGAACAGATTTTCGACCCGAAAGTAGAAAACTACTGGATGCCGGTCGATCTGTACATCGGAGGGGCCGAGCACGCGGTATTGCACCTTCTGTACTCTCGTTTCTGGCATAAAGTGCTGTTCGATTTAGGCGTTGTTTCTACGGAAGAGCCATTCCGGAAACTGTTTAACCAGGGGATGATCCTGGCTTTTGCTTACGAAACGGCCACCGGCGCCAAAATAGCCAGCGACCTGGTTGAAGAAAAAGACGGGAAATATTTCCATAAAGAAACCGGCGAAGAACTGCGTCAGATCGTGGCCAAGATGTCGAAATCGCTGAAAAATGTGGTCAACCCGGACGATGTGGTCGAGAAATTCGGGGCCGACTCGCTGCGCCTATATGAAATGTTCATGGGGCCGCTCGACGACGTGAAACCGTGGGCCGAAAACGGTGTAAAAGGCGTATTCGGGTTCCTGAACCGTGCCTGCCGCTTCTTCGGAGATCCGGAGAATATTACCGGAGGCGACGAAGACAAAGAAACGCTGAAGCTATTGCACCAAACGATAAAAAAGGTAGGCGACGACATCGAAAACCTGCGGTTCAATACCGGAATTTCGGCCCTGATGATTTTCAACAATCACGTACTGAAGCAAGGCAAAGTAACCAAACAAACCGCCGAAACATTTGCAAAAATTCTGGCTCCGTATGCCCCGCACCTGGCCGAAGAACTATGGCAACTGTACGGTCATAATGAAACACTGGCCTACGAAAGCTGGCCTGAAGTTGACGAAAGCCTGTTTGTTGAAAGCACGTTCGAATACCCGGTTTCGTTCAACGGAAAGATGCGATTTAAGATTGCCTTGCCGATTGACATGCCAAATGCTGAAGTTGAAAAGGCCGTTCTGGAACATGAATCATCCGCCCGTTGGCTGGAAGGCAAAACACCGAAAAAAATCATCGTGGTTCCGAAAAAGATTATCAATGTGGTATTGTAATACCATTTCGTTCATAAAAACTCAGGCGCAGAAGTTCTTCCTTCTGCGCTTTTTTTTGCGCTTTTTTTAATGTTACCCATAACAAAAATCATTATTAATTTATGTCGAAGGTGACATTTCCCATGAAAAAATAAGTTTAAAGCCTGTTCTTTTGCGCCCATTAAAATAAAAGGTTATATCTTTTAAGAACCAGTTAATCAAACGAATAAAATTGAGGGGAATGACGATTACCAAATCAGAAAAAATTAGAAAACTAATTGAGGATTACACGATTATTACAATCGGGCTGGCCATTTTTGCATTGTCATGGACCTTATTTTTGATCCCTGCTGAAATTACCGGAGGAGGCGTTTCCGGCTTGGCAGCCGTAGTTTACTACAGCAGTAAAATACCGATCGGGTTGACTTATTTTGTTATTAACGTTTTTCTGGTAGCCCTGGCCATTAAAATTCTGGGGGCAAGCTTCGGTATAAAAACCATCTACAGCATGTTTATGGTAACATTCTTTTTCTCTGTTTTCCCCAAATTATTCCCCGGGCCCCTTGTCGACGACACCTTCATGGCAGTTGTACTGGGAGGTATTTTAGGCGGTGTTGGATTGGGCATCGTTTTCTCGCGCGGGGGAAGCACAGGAGGAACCGACATTATCGCCATGATCATCAACAAATACCGCAATATCAGTCCGGGAAGAATCATCATGTATTGCGATGTGATCATTATTTCGTCATCGTACTTTGTATTCCATTCGCTCGAAAAAATGGTATATGGTTTTGTTGAAATGTGGGTCGTATCCTATGCCCTGGATGCTTTCCTGAGCGGGGCTAATGCATCGGCCCAGATGTTTATCTTTTCAGGTAAATACCACGAAATTGCCGATTATATCAACGATGAGATGTACCGCGGCGTAACAATTATAGACGGAACCGGATGGTACACCAAAGATCCGGTAAAAATCCTGATGACCGTTGTCCGAAAAAGCGAAACCAGCGATTTATTCCGAAAAATAAAGGAAATCGACCCGGATGCCTTTATCTCGATGGGAAGCGTCATGGGGGTATATGGGAAAGGGTTCGAAAAAATAAAAATATAAAAGGCGCACGATTATAAATGCGAAAAGTTGGGAAAGATCGTTTTTCCAACTTTTTTTGTATCCGGAAATCCGAAAAGCAAAAATCGTTCGTTTCTTGCTTTAGTAAAAAATTAACCAGTCCCGAAATATCCAATATCTCCGGGTATGTCTAGTTAGAGGTTTTGGACATTTCTGCCGACTACTAATGAATTACATTAATGAAATAGCCATAAAAGCTGAAGCTTATACCAACCAGGAATGTATAAATGGCTATTCCATCTCGTTGAAAAACCATTTTGAAAAACAGAAATAGATACGAAATTGTACGAACCTACATTGAAAATTTATACGGATGAAAAAGAAAATCAAAATAGGCATTCTGATTGCCGTAATTGTAGCCGCATTGTTGATCGTATTTTTCCAGATTAAACGGATCATGGAAGCTGCTCCGGAAGTTCCGGCCATTGTCGAAATTCCAGAACCAGTATTAATGTATGGCCTGCCCGTCGATTCTTTTCAAATTGAATCGGGAACTGTCAGGCCCGGACAAAACTTATCAGACATTCTTTTATCAAAGGGAATCCCGATGACAACCATCGACCAAATCGCCAAAAACTCGGTTTTGGTCTTTGACGCACGAAAAATAAAAGTCAGGAATGACTATCATTTCTTCCTGAAAAACGACAGTACCTTAACCCCCCAATATCTGGTATACGAAATTAACCCGATTGAATACGTCGTCTATCAACTCACCGACAGTCTGAAAGTTACAAAAGGAGTAAAACCAGTAAAAACTGAGATCAAAACGGCATCCGGAGAAATTAAGTCATCGCTGTGGAATTGCATGACCGACCAAGGATTGAGCCCCATGTTGGCCATCCAACTATCTGAAATTTACGCTTGGACTATCGACTTCTTCGGGATTCAGAAAGGCGACCATTTTCAGGTCATTTATGAAGAAAACAGCGTTGATGGGGTCCCGGTAGGATTAGGGAAAATTTTTGCCGCCAATTTTAATCACGCCAACGAAGATTATTATGCTTTTTTGTTTTTACAGGACAATGAAGAAAGCTATTTCGACGATAAGGGGAAAAGCCTGAAAAAAGCTTTTTTGAAAGCACCCCTAAAGTTTAGCCGGATCAGTTCCTATTTTACCAACGACCGTTATCACCCGGTGCTGAAAATACACAGGCCCCATCATGGCATTGATTATGCAGCGCCATCAGGAACTCCCGTATTTACCATTGGCGACGGGATTGTGATTGCCAAAGGGTACCAGGCGGCCGGTGGAGGCAATTTCTTGAAAATAAAGCACAATTCGGTTTACACCACTAGCTATATGCATCTGAAAGGATTTGCCCCGGGGATAAAAACCGGATCGCACGTCCGTCAGGGAGAATTGATCGGGTACGTTGGGGCTACCGGTCTGGCAACCGGGCCGCACCTCGACTTCCGAGTATTTCAGGGAGGCACGCCGGTTGACCCGTTAAAGATCAAAGCGCCACCAGTCGAACCAGTACACGACCAGAACATGGCTGCCTTCACCGCATTGCGCGATTCATTAACAACACAATTACAAAAAATCCCGATACTCAAGTAAGCAAGCTATAAAAAGCAGAAAGCCAGTCTTTTATGAGATTGGCTTTCTGCTTTTTATAGGTAATCTTCGTCTGATTCTTTAAGCAGTATCTCTTCAATAACCCGCGGATAATGCTGATATTCCAATTCATGGACCCGATTGGCCAGCTCTTCGGGAGTGTCTGTTTCATAAACGGGGCATTTGGCCTGGAAAATGATATCTCCGGAATCATACCGTTCGTTGACGTAATGAATTGTAATACCGCTTTCCTTCTCCTTCCCGGCCAATACCGCCTTATGAACATGTAAGCCATACATGCCTTTCCCTCCAAATTTTGGCAAGAGCGCCGGATGAATATTCACAACAATAAACAATTCGGTGAGGCTCTGGGGAAGCAACCAAAGAAACCCGGCCAACACAATCATATCAATCCGCCTGTCGTTCAACCTGTCAAGAATTTCATTACTATAATACAGCTCCTCTTTATCGAATGTAAAAGTCTCAACCCCAAGTCTTTCTGCTCTAATCAGGGCATAGGCGTTTTCATTGTTTGACCACAACGAATCGACCACAATATCCTTGCTCTCAGCAAAATATTCAATAATTTTTTGGGCATTCGTACCAGACCCTGAAGCAAAAATCGCAATACGTTTCATGTATCTTATCGTTTAGTATTTTTGATAGTTGAATTTTTGAATAAAAAGTTCAAATATAGATCTTTCCACTCTTCTTCTGATGTGCAAAACAACCAATAATTTAATTTTTTCTTTGAAATATTAGGGGTAAATTTATTACTTTGCGTCGAATTTTTTGAAACAAATTGAATATTAACCAAAAATTACAATTATGTCTGACGTTGCAGCAAAAGTAAAAGCAATTATTGTTGACAAATTAGGTGTTGATGAAAGTGAAGTTACTCCGGAAGCATCTTTCACAAACGACTTGGGAGCAGACTCACTTGACACTGTAGAATTAATTATGGAATTCGAAAAAGAATTCGATCTTGCTATTCCAGATGATCAGGCTGAAAAAATCTCAACTGTAGGTGAAGCTATCAAGCACATCGAAGAAAATCTGAAAAAGTAATCATACCAAAACAACTTTTATGGAATTTAAACGGGTAGTTGTTACTGGTCTTGGGACCGTAAACCCGCTGGGTAATTCTGTGGAAGAATATTGGGAAGGGCTAAAAAACGGGGTAAGTGGCGCTGCGCCAATTACCCGGTTTGACGCCTCTACCCATAAGACCACATTTGCCTGTGAACTCAAGAATTTCGACCCGTCGCTTTACGTAGAAAGCAAGGAGATACGGAAACACGATCCCTATACCTTGTATGCGTATGCCACTGCCGCTCAGGCGATGGCTGATTCGGGACTCGATCTTGAGAAAATAAATAAAGACAGGGCTGGAGTTATCTGGGGCGCCGGAATTGGGGGTCTGCAAACTTTTTTTGAAGAAACGTTGAATTACAAACACGAGATGCCTCGCTATTCTCCATTCTTCATTCCAAAAATGATCGCCAATATCGCAGGAGGTTTGTTGTCCATCCGCTATGGATTCAGAGGGCCAAACTTTACTACAGTTTCAGCATGTGCCTCTGCTTCCCACGCGTTGGTTGAAGCAATGAATTACATCCGGATGGGGAAAGCTGACATTTTCATTTCCGGAGGATCTGAAGCTGCAATTAATCCGGCAGGAATAGCTGGATTTAATTCCATGCGGGCTATTTCTACCCGAAATGACGATCCTAAAACAGCCTCACGTCCTTTCGACAAAGACCGTGATGGTTTTGTAATGGGTGAAGGTTCCGGGGCACTTATCCTCGAAGAGTACGAGCACGCAGTAAAACGCGGCGCAAAAATTTATGCAGAACTTGCCGGAGGCGGCATTTCTGCCGACGCTTACCACATGACAGCTCCGGATCCGGATGGCGCAGGAGCAACCTTGGTCATGAAGTGGGCGCTCGAAGATGCCGGATTAAACCCGGAAGACATTGACTACATCAATGTGCATGGTACTTCTACACCACTTGGCGACGTTGCCGAGCCTAAAGCGATTCAGAAAGTCTTCGGTGACCACGCTTTTAACATGAGCATCAGCTCAACCAAATCAATGACCGGCCACTTATTGGGTGCTGCTGGCGCTGTTGAAGCCATTGCTTCAATTTTAGCATTACAGAATGGCATTATTCCGCCAACGATCAACCACTTTACCGATGATCCGGATATCGACTCACGCTTCGATTTCACCTTCAACGTTGCAAAAGAAAAGAAAATCAAGACTGCCTTAAGCAACACATTCGGTTTTGGTGGGCATAATGCAACCGTTATTTTTAAGAAAATCTAAACGAAAGTGATACGAACAATCGTACAAAGAATAAAACTCTTTTCTTCTTCAAGAAAAGAGTTTTATTTGTTTTTAAAATCATTACTGGGCTTCTATCCCAGTAACTTGCGATTGTACGACACAGCCGTAATTCACAAATCAGCCTCCCTGCTTGATTCTCAGGGCAACTACGTAAACAACGAACGGCTGGAATATTTGGGCGATGCTGTTTTGGGCGCAGTCATTGCCGATTTCCTATACAACCGGTTTCCCAGTCAGGACGAGGGCTACCTCACTCAAATGAGATCGAAGCTGGTAAACCGGAGCTTTTTAACCCAGCTTACCTACCAAATCGGGCTGAACCATTACATCCAATCCAATACCACATCAACGGTCGAAACCAGTCACATCTACGGCGATGCACTCGAAGCACTAATTGGTGCCATATACTTAGACAAAGGGTACCAGGAGGCCCGTCAGTTCATAACCCGCAAGTTGCTTAACCAATATGTCGACCTGAATGAGGTGCAAAACACCAACACAAACTACAAGAGTCAACTGATCGAATGGTCCCAGAAAAATAAGAAGTCTGTATCGTTCAATACCAGCGACGAAACAAAAGCTGATAGCAAACAAATGCTTTTTGTGGCTTCGGTAGAAGTGGAAAATGAAATCTTCGGAAGAGGCACAGGCGGTTCGAAAAAAGAAGCTCAACAAAACGCATCCCGGCAAGCATTGGATCATATCAAGATCCAGTTTCCGGATACGTTATAATAAAAAAGGCGGAATTTTCATTCCGCCTAAAAACCAAAACCTAAAAATTCACTTTGTGTGTAAACTTTGTTAAACCCCAATGCTGCGAAAAAATTATATATTCGCAACGTTCAAATATAATCATTCTAACCGCGAGATTCCCTTAATATTTGTTAATGCCTGTTAAGACTATTAATTAATTGTAAATTCTTTGCACAAAAACTGACAGGAAGACAAAAAACAAGTTGCGACTCAGACCATCATGCCGATCTTCCCTTCGTTAAATATTGTTAAGTGTTAATTATCAGATGATTTTCAAAGTATATTTGCAGCATGAGCAGAAAAGTTATCCTTACGCTGATTGTGTTGATGGCATTGGTTATGACCAGCTTGATCTTGGTTCAGACCAATTCGATAAAGAAAGCGCTTGAAATAAAAGAAGAACAATTTGACGCCTCTGTGAAAACAGCGTTGGCCTCGGTTGTTCGGAAACTTGAAGTTCAGGAAGCTTCGAATATCCTTTTGGAACGCTCCGGATATTCACCCAGCAAAAATAATCAGTCAAATTATCAGGCTGGAAGAAATTTCGACAAAATTATTCCCCGGACGTTAGGACAGCAGGATTTAAACTTTTCGCTTCGCTATTCCCAGCAGTCGAATGGTCGTGTTTACAGCGAAGAATTGTCGATCGGGTACAGCAGCGAGAGTTCGCCACAGCCAGAGACCGAACGAGGCAATCCCGGAGATTTCCCCAATGCATTTGATGAAATTCACAATTCCGATAGTTATCTGAGCCAGGAATACGAAAACCGCTTAAACCAGAAAGCAACTTATTTTGAATTTGCCCAATCGCAAATCCGGATCGCAAACTTGCCTCTGGAACAACGGATTGACCGGCAGTTTCTGGAACGAACCTTAAAAACAGAGCTCCGGAATTACGGAATAAACCTCGACTATAAATATGCCGTTAAATCGTTTATCGGACAGCATGAAAAACACGTGTTTGGGCAAGATTTTAATACCTCAAGCCAGCCATACTTTGCTTTATTGTTTCCCAGCGACATCGACGAATTAAGAAAGCCCAACTATCTGTACGTCAACTTCCCCAAACGTGAAGGCTACTTACTGAAAGCAACTGGCATCCTGGTCATTCCGACGGTAATATTAACCGGACTGCTGATAGCCATTTTCGTCTACACAATTCTGATTATCCTGAAACAAAAGAAATTGTCAATCATCAAGAATGACTTCATCAACAACATGACCCATGAACTGAAGACACCCATTTCGACCATTTCGCTCGCGAGCCAGATGTTGCGCGACAACACGGTTTCCCATACCCCGAAAACCATCGAACACGTTTCAAATGTCATTTATCAGGAGAGCAAGCGGCTAAGCCATCAGGTCGAAAAAGTACTGCAAATGGCAGTTTTCAATGAAGGACGATTGAAATTAAAATTTAAAGAGGTAAATTTAAATTCGCTAATAAGCACAGTCATCCTGAATTTTGAATTACGGGTAAAGAACAAAAATGGGGAGCTAAACTCGGAGCTGAAAGCGGAAAATCCGATTATCAATGGAGATGAAGTTCATATAACCAATGTCATTTTCAACCTGTTGGATAATGCGGTCAAATACAGCAAAGAAGCACCGGTCATTCTGATTACAACCGAAAACCGCAAAAACGGCATTGTTGTTTCGGTTAAAGACAACGGGATCGGAATACCCAAGGAACATATAAGCCAGATATTCGAACGGTTTTACAGGGTCCCGACAGGCAATGTCCACGATGTGAAAGGGTTTGGGCTAGGGTTAAGCTATGTAAAGAAAATTATTGATTCGCACCAGGGAACAATTAAAGTAGAAAGTACAGTAAACAAGGGAACTAAATTCATGATATATTTCCCACAAAACGGACAATAACATGGACAAGAAAGTAAAACTTTTATTAGCCGAGGACGACGAAAACCTGGGCCTGCTGTTAAAAGAATATTTGATAGCCAAAGGATACGACACTGATCTTTTCCCCGATGGCGAAGCCGCCTACAAAGGGTTTATGAAAAACCATTATAACCTTTGTATTTTAGACATCATGATGCCCAAAAAGGACGGGATGTCGCTGGCCAAAGATATTCGCATCAACAACGCCGACATTCCGATTATTTTCCTGACGGCCAAAAACCTGAAGGAAGATGTCTTGGAAGGATTTAAAATTGGTGCCGACGATTACATCACCAAACCCTTCAGCATGGAGGAGCTTATCTTCCGCATTGAAGCAATCTTACGACGGGTTTCTCAGGACAACAAGTCTCAGGACGATGTAACCTACAAAATCGGGAAGTTTACCTTTGATACCCGCAAACAAACCTTGAGCGACGGAACGGAAGAAATTAAGCTTACGACCAAAGAATCGGAGTTGCTTCGCCTGCTTTGCAACAACGCCAATAAAGTACTCGAACGCAATTTCGCACTCAAAACCATCTGGATCGATGACAATTACTTCAATGCCCGAAGCATGGACGTCTATATCACTAAGCTGCGCAAGCATTTAAAAGACGAACCAGGTGTTGAAATCATCAATGTCCACGGGAAAGGATACAAACTAATAATCTGAATCAGATGGAACACAAAAAATCCTGCCGCAGTACCGGCAGGATTTTTTGTTTCAGCTAATCTGGATAGAATCACAAATATAGGTCGGAATAATCCCACTTGAATCAATCTTTAACCTGGCCTGATCGGGCAGGGTGTTTCCAGAAAGAACCAAAACTGTATCCAGCCCAAACTTATTTCCACCAATGATATCAGTAAATAACGTATCTCCCACCATGAGAATTTCATCGCGCCTGATCGGCCGTTTCTCCAATACTTTTTCGTAGGCAAACATGAACATCTGAGCATCAGGTTTCCCAAAACGGATAAATTTTTTACCGACAATTTCCTCAACCATGTCAGCAATTCCTCCTATTGCAACGGCAATTTCATGCTTGCTCACCGGGTAAGCAACATCGGTATTGGCCACAACAACCGACATATTCCGCAACCGGAGCAGGTTGATTACCTTATTGATATCCAGGTTCCAATCAAAACCTTCATCGTCGAGAAATACCAATGCCTTTACATGGTCCATATTCTGAAGCGACAGGTCTTTAATCGACAAGGTGCTCAACTCCTGCGACTCGATGTAGTGCGCCGAGTTTTTAGTTCCCAGATAAGCAACGGTCCCCGATTTTATCTTGCTTAGGATAAACTCTCGGGCCAGCATACCCGACGACAATATCCTGTCGGCCGTAATTTCATAAACCCCCCGGGCCTGATAAATCTGCGCCAATTGTTCCGGGCTACGGGATGCATCATTAGTCAGGACGTAATAATCAATGTCGTTCTCGTCCAAAAACTCAAATGTCTCCTTAATGCCAGGGATCAACCCTTTGTGGTTCTTTAAAACACCAAAAGCATCGAAAAAAACCGCTTTATACTGAAGTACAATTTCTCTAAACGACTGTGTTTCCATATCCTTCCATTTTTCATTTACTCATCAGGGCTATCTTCCACAAATCGAAGAAGGCCAAAGGTAATGACAAAAAGAAAGCACACATCTTCAAAACATTATAATTTTAATGCACGAAGAAGTTTTTCTGCATCAAATTTCTGTTCAAGCGATGGAAAATATAACTCAAAAGCTTCGCGCTGCAACTTATTGGCATAAATCTCATGAAAGAAATAACGTCCGTCTTTAATTACATAATTCAGGATAAAAAACCGATAGGCTTCTTTCATAAAACGAACTTCCGGTTCGGTAAGCGGAAATATGCTATGATACTCTTTCAGAAAAAGAATAAAACGGTCTTCCATTAACGGATCGACCAAATAACTAAAAACAGTCCGGTCCCCAATATCAGAAACAACCCGACTAAAGAAATAAAAGTCCATAACCCGTGAGGCCATACGGAACCAGTCGTAATCCCAGCGCGAATAGAAACGGCCATCAGATGTCACCGAAAAGTTGCCGATATTCCAATCCACAAAAACCGGTATCGTCTGAAAATCGCGCGAATAATTTAGCTTCTCCGAATTTTCAAGAAACAGGTCGCATTGCTGATGGATAAAATGTTCCTGCGGATTACAGGCACACGACCCAAACATATTCAGCGTTTTGGTCAACTGTTTAATGTCGGTAACCAAAGTTTTTGAGGACGTAGGCAGCGAATTTCGCACATTCATACAAGCTTTGTGAAACAACGCAAGTTCGGCCCCCAGCTTCACAATATGCTTTTCTTCGAGCCGCCGTGGCATTTTTTTCTTAATCTTTATCGGATTATAAAAAATAACCCAGGCATCTAAATATTCCTGCTTAAACCGATAAATAAAAACCTCGTTCTTTTTTACCAGCGAGCGGGCCAGAAAATTTTCGTAAGGCGATTCGAGGTTGTTGGCCAGATTATTGATAATTACGTGATCTTCTTTGAAATGCGCAAATTCGCCATAGTATGATAATTTGGCAAAAACCGGGTTCCGATCGTAAAAAGTTACTTTAAACACGTGATTGGTTGAAACCTTGGCGCTGACATCGAAAACTGCTTTAACTTCTTTCGACGGGTCAAATTCGGCCCAGGCTTGCTTGATAATGATCGAATAATCGATCGTCCGCATATCGTTCATGGCGCATGGAAATAATGTTTTTCAAAGAAACTAAATAATCTCGAAATAGCGTTTTAATTCCCAGTCGGTAACTTGTTTGCTAAACTCCATCCATTCCCATTCGCGCGTTTTCACAAAATGGTCGACAAAAGATTCGCCAAAAAGTTCGTTGGCAATGAGTGAGTTTTTCATCGCCTGGGTTGCATCCCAAAGATTTGATGGCAAAACTCCTCCGGAAAGATTTTTATATCCATTCCCGATAGTTTGGGGAATTTCCAGTTCCAGGTTATTCGCTATGCCATAAATGCCTGATGCCAACGAAGCTGCAATTGCCAGATACGGATTGGAATCAGAACCCGGGACTCGCATCTCAAGCCTGATAGAGTTGGCGTCACGATTCAAAACCCGTATCGCAGTTGTCCGGTTATCAATGCCCCAGGTAACCGTTGTCGGCGCCCAGGCCCCTTCTCGCAACCGTTTATAACTGTTGACCGTCGGGGCAAACATAGGAAGTATGTATGGCAAACAGGCCAGTTGTCCGGCCAGATAACTTTTCATGACAGGGCTCATGTTCAACGGATCAGTGGAATCAAAAAACTTACTTTCCGATAAGTTCACATCCCACAAGCTTTGGTGAAGGTGCCCGCTGCACCCGGGAAGACCGGCATGCCACTTGGCCATAAAAGTAGCCACCAGCCCATGCCGGTAAGCAATCTCTTTTACCGCAGTTTTGAATAATGTAGCTTTGTCGGCTGCCGATAACGCTTCATCATACCGAATTGCTGCTTCATAAACGCCGGGCCCTGTTTCGGTATGTAAGCCTTCGACCGGGATATCAAACCGTGCCAGCAGGTCAAACAGTTCGTTAAAAAATGACTGATGCTCTGAGGTTCGTAAAATTGAATATCCAAACATTCCCGGACTTAACGGCTGAAGGCTTTGAAAGTTCGATTGTGCCAGCTGTGTCGGGGTTGTCACAAAATTAAACCATTCAAACTCCTGTGAAAACAAAGCCCTGAAGCCCATCTTTTCAGCCCGTTGTATAACTTTTTTCAGTAACGTTCGTGGGCAAACAGGTACTTCGCCTCCCTCCGGGTTACTGAAATCGGCCAGAAAAAAATCGATATCGGCATCCCATGGAACCTGGCGATGCGTCGACAGATCGAGCCGGGCACGTGCATCGGGATAACCGGTATGCCAACCTGTATATGTTATGTTGTTATAGCACTTGTCATTGGCATCCCACCCAAAAACAACGTCGCAGAAGCCCGTATCTTTTTCTGCAATCTCCCAAAATTTTTCCTTACTAATTACCTTCCCCCGAAGGATTCCATCTATATCCGTAATTGCAAACTTTACTTTCGCCTGCCTATTTGCCCTAATCCTGTTTAACAAATCTTCGTTCCCCATTTCCATTCTTTTCTGTTAATCATTCCAAAATCAAAATATTTCTATTGAACCAAGCATTTAACAACTACCTTCAAGCCACCGGAGAGACCAACTGTTTATAGCTACTATGTGTAGTGTAAGGCCGGGTTCGGCCCCATCCGATGGCACATCTCGTTGCCTGATCCATTTCCTATAAACAGTTAAATCCGCTGGGTTCATAACCCGGAAGCTCATATTTAGATGCTTAATTCAATAAATCTAAAATACAAGGTTTTTTGCACATCACAGATGTGTTGAACAACAAATGCATTTTTCAGATCAGCCAGAAATGTTAAAGATTCGAAAAATGAGCCCTGAAGGCAATTACAAACCAGACGAAAAAGGTTAAGATCAAAAACGGAGTGCCACTTCAAAATAAAAACTTCACCAAAATCAGACATTCACTACAGAAATATATATTTTCGAACAGAAAATCACAAAAAATGGGGTATCCCGCTCAAAAAAAATACAATATTTCACCCATCCGGGCCAACAGAAACGACACCAAAACAAAAATATGGTCAAAAATTATTTACATTTGAATCGACATTTTGAAGGCAAAGAAATTAGAAACTAATATTAACTGTATGGCAACATTTAGGTTTATGGCTCTCGAAAAAACCCTGCAGCGGGAGCCGGTAATTGTAAAGCGGGAACAAAATCTGACGTCTGATTTTTATGGCATCCAGGTGTTCGACCGGCCAAAAATGAAGAAATACTTATCGAAAGAGGCCTACAAAGCCGTATGCGATGCTGTTGACGAAAGCACACCGATCGACCGGAAAATGGCCGACCAGATTGCGCAAGGTATGAAATCGTGGGCAATCGAAAATGGTGCCACACACTACACACATTGGTTCCATCCGTTAACCGACGGAACAGCAGAGAAACACGATGCGTTTATTACCCCGGCCGAAACAGGCGGAGTCGTCGAATCATTTTCAGGCTCACTGCTGGCTCAACAAGAACCAGACGCGTCGTCGTTCCCAAGCGGAGGCATCCGCCAAACATTCGAAGCCCGTGGGTATACCGCTTGGGACGCATCATCCCCAGCTTTCATCGTAGAGAATACCTTGTGTATCCCGACTGTATTTATTTCTTATACAGGAGAAGCGCTCGACTATAAAACTCCGCTATTGCGGGCCCTCTCGGCAGTAGACAAAGCAGCCACCACCGTTTGCCAATATTTCGACAAAAACGTAACCAAAGTAACGGCCAATCTGGGATGGGAACAGGAATACTTCCTGATTGACGAAGCGCTATACCATGCCCGCCCCGACCTGATGTTGACCGGCCGGACCCTGATGGGACATTCGTCGGCCAAAGACCAGCAACTGGACGACCACTACTTCAGCTCAATCCCGACACGTGTATTCCGCTTCATGGAAGACTTGGAAAACGAGGCATATAAACTGGGCATCCCGATCAAAACACGCCATAACGAGGTGGCTCCAAACCAGTTCGAGGTAGCGCCAATTTACGAAGAAGCAAACCTGGCCAACGACCACAACCAGCTGATTATGGACCTAATGAAAAAAATTGCCCGCCGCCACAATTTCCAGGTCCTGTTCCACGAAAAACCGTTTGCCGGAATTAATGGCTCTGGAAAACACAACAACTGGTCGCTGACAACCGACACCGGCGTAAACTTATATTCTCCTGGCAAAAACCCCAAATCAAACCTCCAGTTCCTGACATTTGTCATCAATACCATAAAAGCCGTCTACGACAATCAGGATTTATTGCGCGCTAGCATTCTGAATGCCCCCAATCAGCACCGGCTGGGAGCCAATGAGGCGCCACCGGCCATCATGTCGGTTTTTCTTGGCACCGAAGTCAGCAACATGCTCGACCACATGGAAGAAACAGTTGTTGAACGCAAAATGACCCCGGATGAAAAAACGGCGCTCAAACTAAACATCGGCCGCATTCCTGAAATTTTGCTTGACAACACCGACCGTAACCGCACTTCGCCATTTGCATTTACCGGTAACCGCTTCGAATTCCGCGCTGTAGGCTCTTCGGCCAACTGCGCTTCGGCAATGATTGCGCTCAACTCTGCGGTAGCCGCCCAATTAAACCGGTTCAGCAAAGAAGTTGATTCGTTGATTGAAAAAGGTATCAAAAAAGATGAAGCAATTTTCCAGGTACTGAAAAAACTGATCATCGAATCGAAACCAATCCGTTTCGACGGAAATGGATACAGCGACGAATGGGTTGTCGAAGCCGAAAAACGCGGCCTGACCAATATCCGGAGCGTCCCCAAGGCCTTGGAAGCCTACCTGCACCCGCGCGTCAAAAAGATGTTTGCCGACCTCGGCGTACTGACAGAAAGTGAAATTGAAGGCCGGGTCGAGGTAGAATATGAGAAATTCACAAAAAAAATCCAGATCGAGGCGCGTGTATTAGGCGATCTGGCCATCAACCACATTGTGCCAACAGCCGTACAATACCAGACCATGTTGCTCGAAAACGTGAAAAACATGAAAACGGTATTCTCCGAAGATGAATTCAAACAGCTCGCCAGCGGACGTATGGAGCTCATCAAAGAAGTAGGCGGGCATGTTTCAGCCGTAAAAGCAAAAGTTAAAGAAATGATCGAGGCACGTAAAGTTGCCAACATCATTGAAGATGGAAAAGAAAAAGCGTTCGCCTACGAAAATACGGTAAAACCATACTTAGACGACATCCGTTACCACATTGACAAACTGGAGTTGATCGTGGACAACGAACTCTGGCCTCTGCCTAAATACCGCGAATTACTATTTGTTCGCTAACGAACCAAAGAAATTCGATTCAAAAACAAGAACGATCAAAAAATCCTGAAAGAGGGTGTCTTTCTCCAAGGCACCTTTCTTTTTCCCCGATCAGACCTGCACAACAGAATATTCGGCCGGGCACCTCTGCCTTTCTCATGCCCTCAATCTGCTATGTCGGAGAAAATGGTTATTTTTCGCAGAAATAACCCAACATTCGTTTTTAGAATCAGGATTTAGCTCAATAACAACATTGATTCAATCATCCGACCATGAAATTTGAAGACTACCGAATATCTCCGGAAATAAAAAGAAACCTGGCACTCCTTGGATTTAAGAAACCAACCGACATCCAGTTTAAATCAATACCTCACATTCTGAATGGAGAGGATGTGCTGGCTATCGCCCAGACAGGAACAGGCAAAACTGCGGCTTTTGCGATTCCGGTAATCGACATGATCCATCATCAGAAAAAAAGCACACGAAGCGAAGGGATCAAATGCATCGTTATGGTCCCAACCCGCGAACTGGCCCTCCAAATTGCCGATGTTTTTAATACCATCGGGAAACATTCCAGAGTCAAAACGTTCTGTGTTTTTGGCGGCGTTGAACAGGACCCGCAAATTGCCCGTCTGGAAAAGGGAATTGATGTTTTGATTGCGACCCCCGGCCGCATGTTCGACTTGGTAAGCCAGGGACATTTACACCTGGACCAGATTCAGATCGTAATCTTGGACGAAGCCGACCACATGCTCGACCTGGGATTTATTAAAGACATCCGCGACTTAATCAAATTTTTGCCTAAACGCCGGCAAACCCTCTTTTTTTCGGCCACCATCGACGAAAAAATAAAAGAATTGGCCTACTCACTTGTACACAAACCGATCCGGATACAGATTTCGCCTAAAAACCCCGTCTCAAAAAATGTCGACCATTCTGTGGCATTTATAAAAATGGACGACAAGCGTTTTTTCCTTGAACGGCTGGTGAATGAAAACAAAGACACGAAGATCCTGGTGTTTGTCCGCACAAAAGTACGGGCCGAGCGGGTCAAAAATGCCATGGAGCGCGTTGGGATCAAATGCATGACACTCCATGGTGATAAAGACCAAAGCGACCGGTTCAACGTTTTAAATGCTTTTCGGAACGGAGAAGTTAAGCTGCTAATTGCAACAGATGTGACTGCCAGGGGAATAGACATTCCGGATGTTGAATTTGTAGTCAACTACGACATGCCCGATAAAGATGAAAATTACGTACACCGGGTTGGCCGAACCGGGCGGGGCACCAAGCGGGGAATTGCCATCTCGTTTTGCAGCGAGGAAGAAAAACCAGTTTTAGCTCAAATTGAAGAATACTTAGGTTATCCGGTGAAAATTCTGGAAATCGAAAAGGAATCGTACGATGAAACAATTGACTTTTCGTCAGCAAATCAGGCCGATTGGAGAAAACTGCTAAAAGACGAAGAAAAGAATAAAAAAAAGTCACGAAAGAAATAAAAACACACAACCCACAAAGGGAAAAGGGGGTATTCTTGAAAATAGAAAATATTTTCAGAATACCCCCTAATAATTTTAGGTACAAAAATTAATAAATTATTAACGAAAACCAGAAAACCCCAACTATACACCGGGGCATTCTATCTTTCTTATACTTTTATATCGGATTTAAAGGCAATACAGACAAAATACACCATTTGGCATTTAGCGTCATATCTCTATCTATTTAATAGATATAGTCAGCCAGATTGCGATATTTGTTACATTTTTAATATTTATTCACACAAAGTCTTTCAATTTGAAATAAAAACCTGTCGGTATTAGCTTTTATTTTCTAAATTTGTCAGCAAAATCTGAAGAAAAATATTGTTTCATCTTATAAAAAGTAACATCATGAAAGCTAAACTTGAGTACATCTGGCTGGATGGTTCTGAGCCAACACAAGGTTTGAGAAGTAAAACAAAAATTGTAGAAGATTTTAGCGGAAAATTGGAAGATTGCCCTATGTGGTCGTTCGACGGATCTTCAACCAATCAGGCCCCTGGCGGTTCTTCCGACTGTTTATTAAAACCGGTTGCTATTTTCCCTGACCCTGCCCGCAAAAACGGCTACTTAGTTATGACTGAGGTTTTAAATGCAGACCATACGCCACATGCTACCAATGCCCGTGCGACGATCCTTGATGAAGATGAAGACTTCTGGTTTGGTTTCGAACAAGAATATTTTATTTACGATCCTGAAACAAACCTGCCGATCGGGTTCCCGAAAAACGGCTACCCGGCTCCACAAGGCCCTTACTATTGCGGTGTAGGCGGCGCAAAAATCTTCGGACGCGACATCGTTGAAGAACACCTTGACCTTTGCCTTGATGCTGGCTTGAACGTTGAAGGGATCAACGCCGAAGTGGCTACCGGACAATGGGAATACCAGATTTTTGCAAAAGGCGCCCGCGCTGCCGGCGACCAAATCTGGGTAGCCCGTTACCTGCTCGAAAGAACAGCTGAAAAATATGGTTTGGTGATCGAACTTCACCCGAAACCGCTGGGCAAACATGTCGACTGGAACGGGTCGGGTATGCACGCAAACTTCTCGAACTCGGTTTTAAGAACTTGTGGTTCGAAAGAAGTTTACGAAAAAATTTGTGAAGCTTTCCGTCCGGTTGTTAAAGAACACATTGCTGTTTACGGCGCTTACAACGATCAACGTTTGACTGGCAAACACGAAACAGCTTCAATCAACGATTTCAGCTTTGGCGTATCTAACCGTGGTGCTTCAATCCGTATCCCGGTTGCTACTGTCGAAAAAGGCTGGAAAGGCTGGTTGGAAGATCGTCGTCCGGCTTCTAACGCCGACCCATACAAAGTTGCTGCCCGTATTATTTCTACTGTTCATGGCATTAAATAATACAACAAAGTATAAACATACGAAAAGCTGCATCCAACCGGTGCAGCTTTTTTATTTTCAAATTTTACTGATAATCAAATAAATTCAACCGTCACTTTCTTGAAGAATTTTTCTTCCAGCAATTTGACAATCCGTTTTACAACAAATTTCCTGATTTCCAACTCAACCGGCTGTTCGGGATCTTGATGTGCCCAATTGATTCGCGTACCAACCAGAATCCGGATAATATCGTGCTGCAGTAAAATTTTAACCACCTCTTCCGGCGGACTGTCATTCAGCCTCACTTCGTTGGTGTAGGTCTCTAATATTTCTTCCACCCGTCCCAAGGTCAAAACGCCTTCGGTAACCATCTCAAACCCTTCCATTTTGGCAACGGGCGGAATGGTAGCATCTGCAAAACGGTGCTGAATCGTAACCTCGATGTTTAGTTCGCGGGCAATAATTTCGGCCGTAGTACCTCCACAAATGATTTTTTTCCCGTCGAATTCCTGAATATGCCGAACAAAATCGAGGTCTTTGATCTTATAAAACGGAGGCCCGGTTATCAGCATCAACTCGCGGGGCTGACGAAAATAAATCATTCCGCAACTGGCATCATCGCGGATATCGAACAAATCGTTCATCGAAGCCTGATTAATAATCTTCCGGATCAATTTCAACGAAGAAATTTCCGGATCGCGGCTAATCTGGTTCTCCACAAATGCCTTAATGTTGTCGAGCCCCCAGCCCAGCGGATAACGACTGCTCCCCAAGCCCGATTGCACAATCCCGTCGGTCATAAAAATAATCCGGTCTTCGAGCATCGGAAGAAATTCGCGTATCCGGAGAATCTTCCCTGCATTCTCTTCGCCCCGGATGCTGATCTGAAATTCTTTTGGATAATAAACCTGCCCTTTTCGGAGAATGATGGTTGGAGGATTGTCGTAGTTGATTATACGGACCATCCCGCCTTCCTCCATTTCGATGATGGTAAAGGTGGCATAACTTTCTTTTCCTTCGCTGCTTTTCGGCAAGGCCCGCATAAAAATATTGGCCGCCACATCGGGCTTGGTATGAAAAGAGGTATAATTCAAAGCCATCGATGCAGTCAGCGTTGCAAGAACATTGGCTTTTATGCCATGCCCGATGCCATCCGAAAGAACCACGATAGTCCTCCTCTCTTCTTTGATCTGACGCGAATGGAACACATCGCCACACACAACCTGCCCTTTAGGCCTAAGCTGCTGCATCTCAATTTCAATGTGGTAATCGGCCATATTATTCTTCTTCTCCGTATTTATACGACTCGATGATAGAATTCAGCATCTCTTCGGTCAGCGAAGCGTTTTCGCCCAACAAAAAAGCAATCTTCTGAACGGTTTCCAGGTTTTGTTTATTTACGCGCTGCGCCCTGCTGATAATTTCTTCTCGCACCAGGGCTGGCGCCGACATGTCACGGATCAGGGCACCAACCACCCGGTTTTTATATATCGTGATGACAGAAACATGAAGCAACTTGTTTTGAATCTTCAGATCACGTTCCAACATGTTTTCGCCCGATGTCATCAACGAATCGAACATCTTGTAAATGACCTCGGGCACCATTTCTTTCAGATCGGCGCCATGTAACCCAGGAATTGTTTCGAACAGTTCAACAAGCTCTTCGCCAAACATACGGGCAAAACCTTCGTTCGAGTCAACAACTTTCATGTCGCTGTCAACAATCACAATCCCGGCTCTGATTTTGTGCATCATGGCCGATGCGATAACCGACGCTTCGCGGGCCTTTTCAAGTTTCCGCTCCGCTTTTTTCCGCTCGGTGATATCGAAAATCGACCCGACAACCCCGATAATATCCCCTTTATTGTCGCGTACAACCGCTTTATTAAAAACAACATCTCTCAGGGTTCCGTTTGCATCTTTAAATTTGGCTTCATAAATCTGGTCACCCGGACTATCGAGCAACTCCTTGTCTCGCTTGGCATAAATCTCAGCAATCTCGTAAGGCTGAAAATCAAAAACTGTTTTCCCGATGATCTGGGCTTTCGGTTTCCCGATAAATTTCTCCTGAGCAATATTACAGGCTTTGTAAACGCCATTCAAATCGCGATAAAAGATCGGAATTGGTAATGCATCAATAATTTTCTGGTGCAATTCCGGATCATCGATTAACCCTTGCTGGAATGACTTCGAATCGTAAATCATAGGTCGGTTTAAAAATGATTATTTAAAAATACGAAAATTCGAAGGGCTGACGATTTTCAGGAACTGAAAATTCTGGGAAGGCAACAGCAACTACTGTTAATCAGCATAATAGAAACAAAAAGCTGAAAATGCCAATTCAAAAAATGAGCATTTCCAGCTTTTGTTTTAAATCTGCATCAGGGAACCCCCATGCAATCAAATACGTTCTGAGAAACGGTAATGACTAATAGTCAGATCTGCGATTGCCTCCGCCACGGTTATCGCCTCCGCGATTGAAACCGCCTTTATTGAAGCCCCCGCCGCCTCTGTTGAAGCCACCTTTGTTAAAACCACCTTTGTCAAAACCGCCTTTATTGTAACCGCCACCGCTGTTGCCGCCGCGGAAACCTCCCTGACGAGGTTCACGTTTCTTTTCTTCGGCCTGATTTACAACGATCGCGCGACCTTCAACTTCAGCATTGTTTAATTCTGCAATGGCTTTTTTAGCTTCGTCTTCATTGGGCATTTCAACAAACCCAAATCCTTTGCTTCTTCCGGAAATTTTGTCGATGATAATTTTTACGGAACTAACTTCACCGTATGCTTCAAAAATTTCCTGTAACTGACTTTCCTCAATTTTGAAAGAAAGACTACCAACAAAAATGTTCATAAAAAACTCGTTAATTAATGGGTAAATTATTTCTCAAATGTAGCTTTATTTTGGTTCAAAAAACCTAATGAACAGGATTTTGTAAGTTTTCGAACAAAAATATTTGCGGAACAGGCCCAAATATCACATTTTGAAGCCCTGAAAACAATCGGATTTTCAAATTTGAGAACGGATACTTCCCCTCTGGAAACAAATTTTCCGACCTTCTCAATCCGACAACATAGTAACTTGGTCCAACATTATTGTAGGAAATACGAAAGCACAAAACCAATACCTACCTCATTTTCAATCAATATGCTATCCAGGCATGCCATTTGAAAATTTAACAGAAAAGAAAGGATCCTAAGGCAAAGCATGAATTTTTCATTTCAGGGCAGCCTCGCTTTTCCCTGTACATGCAGGCGGATATGTAAAAAACAACGTTGTAAGTTAAATTTTTCAAAATGAAGTTATGTTTACCAGTTATAGGGAGCCATGCCAGGCTTGCCAATATAATGTCTGACGATTTTTACAAGGCTAATTTTTATTGTATCCATGATTTAACCAACGACCATTCGCAGATTGTAAGCAAAAATGAGTTGATTGAAGATTTCGGGCCCGACTTCAGAAAAAGCAAGGAAGAAACCCGCATAACTGCCGTCATAAGCCCAAACATCAGGCCCATGGCTTACAAAATACTGGCCGACAACGCCATCGAGGTATTTAAAGCAGCGGGAAAACTGGTCAGCGAAAACATCGAACGATTCAAAAAACGCGAATTGAATCATTTTCCGCTCAACGAGGTTGAGTTAAGTAAAAGCTGCAGCTTATCATCTTGCAGCAGTTGCAGCACAACAACCTGCCCAACCTCAGCCCAAAATAAGTAATTCAACATTAAAGCTATTCGTTATGCCCATGCAAGATTCCTTAAATTTCATCCGGGAAATGCGGACCAACCGTGACTTCCGAAGATCGATTTACCGCTTGAAAAACGCCGAAGCAGTTCAGAGCCTTCTCGTTTCAAACGGCTACCACTTCACCCACGACGAATTTGAAGATTCGTACTGTAAACTCCTGCTGAAATGTCAGGAAGCTGAACAAGCCGAAGAACTCATGCAAATATTAACATGGTATCAAATGTTACTCAACGTGAGCCCGATCTGACAAAGGCCCAAAGAATATTCAGGCCAACACCTAACGTTTTATTGAAAACCAGATCTTGAGCGAGGCTGGGTCAACGCATTTTATTTTACATTACATGTAAGCATATACTTTTTTGGTTATTTTTACTGCTTAATTGTAAAAGAAAATGAAGTTCATCGTTCGATATAGTCTCTTGTTTTTATCAGTTATACTTTTATTGAGCTCGTGTATTGCAAGGAAGAACCTTCGCATTGCTGATACCTCTTTTAAGATTGGAGAATATTATCAGGCAATTGAAAAATATAAGAAGGCCTACAAAAGTCAAAAATTAGGAGTTGAGAAAACGCAAATGGCCTATAAAATTGCCGAATGCTATTATGCAATTTCTGAATTTGGCCCGGCCTCGATTTGGTATAAAAATGCCATAAAACGAAAACTCGACGAACCCAAAGCCATGCTTCACTATGCCGATTGTTTACTGGCAACCCAAAAATATGATGAAGCCCGAACCTGGTACCTGACTTATCTCGACATTTTCCCGGAAGACCAGAAAGCGCTGAACGGGCTGGAAGCCGCTAAAACGGTAAGCAGCTGGCTTGATAAACCAACCCGTTATATTGTAAACCCGGTCAGGGAACTTAACTCGAAAGCAAATGATTATTCGCCGGTTTACATTGGTTCGCGCGACAATGAAGTGATCTTTACCTCAACCCGGGATAATGTCACAGGTAAGCGCGAAAGCGCAATAACAGGGCAACATTTTGCTGATTTGTTTAAATCCAGCTTCCTGGTGCAAAAACAAAAATGGGAAACCCCTAAGTTGCTGGACGAAAGCCTTTCGATTAATACGCTTAACGAAGAGGGCGCCGCATCGGTTACCAGCTCCGGCGACCAAATGGTTTTTACCCGTTGCCGTTACAGCAAATCAGAAGACCTGGGGGCCGAGTTGTATATGTGTTCGCGTACCCGGGGTGATTGGTCAGAACCAGTCAAAATCGAGTTGGCAGGCGACAGCATAATTGTGGCCCACCCGGCTTTGAGCCCCGACGGCAGCCATCTGTATTTTGTATCAGATATGCGGGGCGGACAAGGAGGGAAAGACATCTGGGTTGCTGAGAAAAATGGCGGAACTTATTCGAAACCTGTAAATTTGGGGCCGGAAATCAATACGCCAGGCGATGAAATGTTCCCGACTGTCAGAAAAAATGGCGACTTGTATTTTTCGTCGAATTACCGTGTAGGAATCGGGGGTCTTGATATTTTTCATGCCCATAAGGATGAAAACGGTAAATGGGTTGTTGAAAACATGAAAGCTCCGATTAATTCGCCTGGCGACGATTTCGGAATTACGTTTACCTCGGGCGATGAAGAACGCGGGCTTTTCTCTTCGAACCGGAAAGGGGCAAGGCTCGATGATATTTATTCGTTCTATCTTCCACCAAAAGTTTTTACGGCTTCCGGAGAGGTTTACAACAAAGAAACCGACCAGAAAATTGACGGGGCACAGATCCGCGTGATCGGAACCGACGGCACAAACATGAAAGTCCGGGCCAATGGCGGACGTTTCCAGATGAAACTGAACCCGGGAGTTGAATATGTTTTTGCAGCCTTCAAGGACGGATTTTTGAATGACAAGGAACGTGCGTCGACAATTGGGCTCGAGGATAGTAAGGATTTTAAATTCGAGTTTCATCTGACCCCGACCGATACCCCGATAAAAATCGATAACATCAATTACGAATTTGGAAGCTCACAATTGTCTGAGGCCTCGAAAACCTCGTTGGATAGCCTTGCCCGGCTTCTGGAGCAAAACCCGACGATTACGATCGAGTTGATGTCGCATACCGACCACGTCGGAAGCGAGCAGTTTAACTTCGAGTTGTCGCAAAAGCGTGCCCAGTCGGTAGTCGACTATCTGATTAGCAAAGGGATTCCGGCAGACCGACTGGTTGCAAAGGGATATGGTGAAACCTGGCCAAAAAAAATTACACGGGCGATTGCCAAACAATACGATTGGTTAAAACGAGGAGACGAACTGACAGAAGAGTTCATCAGCAAATTAACTCCGGAACAACAGGAAATTGCCAAAGGTTTGAACCGGCGTACCGAGTTTAGAATTCTGTCGACCGATTATCACGAATCGTTTGCTCCCGACGTTGCCAAATAATCCTAATATTGTTCTGCTTAACTTTTTCTGAATTTTAAAATTTAGGGAAAGTTAAGCAACAGATAAAAAACACCGTTTTCTATTTCCGGATAACGGAATCAATGTACTTTTGCCGCACAAACACACGTCTTTGTTTGTTTCTGTTTTTTGAAAAGGGGATTAAAAAAGAAAAGGAAATGGCAAAAGGGTATTTTCCATCGTTATTTGATGTCAATAAGGCGAAACTTACGCTGAATGAAATATTGAGCTCGACTCCATTAGTCGAGAACCTGAACCTGTCGGAGCAGTTTGGGGCCCATGTGATGCTTAAACGCGAAGACCTTCAGATTGTGCGTTCGTACAAAATCAGAGGGGCGTACAATAAAATTAAAAGCCTGACCGACGAGCAGCGCAAAAATGGCATTGTTTGTGCAAGTGCCGGCAATCACGCTCAGGGCGTGGCTTATTCGTGCCAGAAGCTGGGCATTTATGGCAAAGTTTATATGCCGACTACTACACCCAAACAAAAAATCAAGCAGGTACAGATGTTCGGCAAACAGTTTATCGAGATTGTTTTGCTTGGCGATACCTATGATGCAGCCAGCGCCGAGGCAATGAAAGACTGTACCGAAAATGGAAAGACATTTATTCACCCATTTAATGATCCGCTGATTATTGAAGGACAAGCGACCGTGGCCCTTGAAATTATTCAGGATTCGACCTGTCAGATTGATTATCTGTTTGTCCCGATTGGTGGCGGAGGCCTGATAGCCGGCATCGGAAGCTATTTTCGGCAGGTAAGCCCGGCGACCAAAATTATTGGGGTTGAGCCTGCTGGTGCGCCATCGATGAAAACCTCGCTGGAAAAAGGAGAAGTGGTTGAGTTGCACGACATCGATAAGTTTGTAGATGGGGCTGCAGTGCAACGGGTAGGCGATATTCCGTTCGAAATCTGCAAAACGGTAGTCGACGATGTTATTTTGGTGCCGGAAGGCCGGGTTTGTACCAAAATTCTGGATTTATACAACCGCGATGCAATTGTGGTGGAACCGGCCGGTGCACTTTCAATTGCCGCGCTCGATTATTATGCCGATCAGATTCGCGGGAAGAATGTGGTGTGTGTTGTCTCCGGAAGTAATAATGATATTACCCGGACCGAAGAAATCAAAGAGCGTTCGCTGCTGTTCGAGGGGCTGAAACATTATTTCATTGTCCGGTTTCCGCAGCGCCCCGGTTCGTTACGCGATTTTGTGGAGAAAGTACTGGGGCCAAACGATGATATTTCTCATTTCGAATACACCAAAAAGAACAACCGGGAAAAGGGGCCAGCCTTTGTAGGAATTGAACTAACTGATAAAAACGATTTTGACGGGTTGGTCAGGCGCATGACCGAAAATGGTTTTGTTCATGAATACTTGAACGAAAAACCCGACCTGTTCCAATACTTGATTTAAACGGGTGACGGGCGGATTTTTCTTCAGGGCCGAATAAACTTTCCGCCCGGGTTTTGCCACTATCCAGCCTAAAGCCCGGACGGAAATATTGCCTATTCGGCTTTTGGTTTGCCCCAGGTTGAAACAATAACCAGCCCGATAACTGTTGTCACAACAGTTGTAACCAAGACATCAACAATGATTCCGGTAAAACAGTTAAACATGGTTGTCATCGAATAGAAAGAAAGATCCAGTGTGAGTCCGAGCAAGAACCCGAAAATAGCTGCTGTCTTCAGTCCGTCAATGGCTTTCTTTGCGCCAGCCCAGTTTAAAATGATCGTCAACAACAGGGCATAAACAAAGTTCGAGACAATCATTGCCCACCAAACCATTTCCATTTCCGGACGGTTTGCACATTGGTTGTAATTGGCTGAATAAAAATCGCCGAGCAAGATTCCCCACACCAGCCAGCCCAAAAAGAAATAGGCTATTCCGCCAAACAAGGTTCCCCGAAGAAGTTTCTCAATCATAATCAGTCAGTTTTAAAGTTAATTAACTGAAAGTTATGACATATTAGCCTGATTTTTATTCGTTTTGAGCCCTAATCTGACCTGGATTCGATCTTAATTATTTACATCGAGCTCACTTTAATCTGCATCTTGAGCAAATTTATGGCTGTGTTACCTTCTTTAACGCCGTTGGTACGCTGAACAGGTCGTAGTCGTTGGTATAAATCAGGTACTTGTTATGCCACGACGGGCAAAATTTATCTTTGAATTCTTTCAGGCCTTTATAGTGTGAAAAAGCCCGGATTTTATCGTATGCAAATTTAATCGATTTCTCCGGAAAGTTTTTGCCCTCCTCGATACCAGCCATCGCAGCAAAACCAAGGTTAACGGTCTGGAAACCTTTTGCTTTCAGGTAAAAAAACATTTCGGCCATTAAAAACTCGATTATCCCGTTGGGGGTTCCCTTGGCATTTCGTATCAGGTCGTAGGTTGAGTCGCCGGGGGCATAATCGGGAATAATGTTGGCAAAGGCCAGGATCTTTTCTTCCGGGTTCTCGACCACTACGATTGTTTGCTTTTTTAGTTCCTCCGGATCAAAAATCCCTTGAGAAAAGACCAGTTCGTCGTAATTGCGCTCTTTCTGCCATTCGTTTGAAACCGAATGAATTTTCTGAATCAGCCCTTCTTTGATGGGCGGTTCGTACACTTTGGCAACAAGGCCTAATTCGCGCTGTTTGTTCGACGAGGTGCGGATCGATTTCTTTTCTTTGCCTTCGATGGTAAACGACGGCAGGTCGACAACAGCCTCCTGCCCAATTAGCAGCGATTTTTTTTTGAGCTGGTGGTAAACAGGCAAACTGCTCTCCGAAACGCGGTAAAAAATACTTTTCATCCCGTTATTGGTACAAAAACGGTCGAACTCCTGAATAACCGACGTCATTTTGTCTGCATCGGCACACACCGGATCTTCAAGTACCACCGCATAGTTCCCTGCAGTTCGGTAAGCGACAAATGCTTCCCGGTCGTCGGAAAAAAACAGCGACTTGTCGTAATAGGTTTTAAAATAATCGAGCGGCGACCGGCCATATTTTTTTACCAGGTTACGGGCCTCCTGCATCTCTTCTTCCTCAGTTTTTTGTTCATAGATATACGGTCGTACCAGTGTAAAAAGTAAAAATACCAGGGTCAACCCTCCGGAGACATTGATTGAATACAGGAAGTTTCTGGCAAACTTATCGGTTGGGGCCAGCAAGTCGCTCTGGAAAAAGAAGAAATTTTGGATCGAATATTTCACCGACTGCCACAAATTAAAATCGATGTTGAAATGGGTTTTGTCGAGAAAATAAAACCCGACAGTTCCATAAACAATAACAGCGCCAATGCTGATCAGTGCGGCGTTGATCCCAATGTGTGCCAGCTTCGGATTGCTTCGCACAAAATACTGTTTGCGGGTCAGCAAAAGGGCTGCGACCGCAAAGAGCGCTAGCGAAGCTTCTTCGTAGTCGATCGCCTTGGTCAGGTGCCCGATAACCGATACGATTGCCAGCCCGACGGTCAGGTACCAGGCCATACGCACGCCTTTCAGAAGAAATGCAGAGAGCAACAACATGAAAACTCCCATCATGAAAATGGCATAATTGGAAATATCGATCGCATACAAGGGCAGAAAATTGTGCAGGATTTTCAACCGGCTTTGAATGGCTGGCGTAAGCGCCGAAACGATATTGACCAGCCCCAGCGAGAAGGTCAGGAAAACCGGGGCAATCCGGAGAAAAATGTTGTTCCGTACAAATACAAAACTAAATGCGCCGATGATTACCAGGAGCCAGAATTCGAAGAACCGGTACAGGAAGGTCACCGAAACGGCTTCGAGGGTCGAAAATCCGTAACGGGTCAGTATAAAACCCAGCGAAAGCTCGATTGCGCCAAGCCCCCGCAAAAACGGTGAAACCAGCAGGAACATGACCGAAACAATGTAACCCATGATGGCTCCTTCGACTGAAAGCGGGTAGCCCAGCGCATGCATGGCAATTAGCAGGTGAACAATGCCGATAAACTCGATCAGCACCGAAAACAGGATAGTCGCAATAAAGTGGCGCGTGTTGAAATTGATGGCTTTCAGTTCGGCATATTGGGCTTCAAATGCCGGATATACCCTGACAATAAATCGATAAAGCCAACCCTCGCGGGTAATGGAACGAACTGCTGCAACACAGGCTGTAATCAGGATAACAAGCCCGGAAAACGTATAAACTTCTTTCGACGAGAGGTTGTCTTTCATCAACGCATAAGCCAAAGCCGGGATAGCCACAATAACAACCGATAAAATCCCGACAAACGCGTAAACCGACGAGGCCACATGGATCTTTGATCTGGAAACATGCTGTTGCTCGATATTCTTCGTAAAAAATGCCAACGACGAGATGCCTCCGGCCGGAAGAAAAATGCTGATAAAATTCCGTTTGATAAAAAGCATCATGGCGCTCGAAACCGAAATCCGTTCTCCGACCGACCTGAAGCTAAAAACATACATCATTCCCTGAATGTAAATATAAAACGCGGCCAACGCAATTCCGACGATGACAAATGGAGCCGAAGCATTGAGAAGGGTGCGTTTAACTTCGACCAGTTCGGTTTGCTCGTGTTTGATGAAATAAAAGGCCAATGCTAAAAACAGAAATGCAAGGATGCCCTGCAGGATCAGGTTGCGATTTTCTCGGATAAGATTGATGTTCAGTAGTTTTGAAATCTTATATCTTTTCGTTTCCGAAATATCCATGTGCTTCATCTGTATTACTTTTCAAAGTTGGTTTATACAATTCTCGTAATAGTGCTTGCCTCTCAATCTGAATTCCGACAGCTGCCTGTCTGTTAGTCAGGCAGGGAATAGCCATTTGTACATTTTTCGGTTGATGTGAACCTTGTCGCTCATGGCTATTTTCTATCGGTTCTTTTGAATTCGAACATAAAGTTAAAAATCTTCTGAAACTCCGGATACTGAAATGTCTGTTAAAAAATGTTGAGAAACGGGATGCTGGCCCTTTGCTGAACGTGGAATGGTAAAAATAAGAATACAAGAATACCCTTCTGGCCTGGGGTGTGGGCAAGAAAAGGTATTCTTGTTGTCGATACAATTGAGGAAAGAGGATGGGGTGTTTCCTGAAATGCGTGGCAAATCTATATACAAACCGATGTTGTAGCCGAAGCAAATGGTAAAATGAGTGTGCATTTTGTACATTTGTTTGGTCGAAAATAAAATTTACCGATTGGATGTTGCACCATATTATTGTATTAACCCCGGTGTATGTCAGCTTGTTTTGGGCGCTGGTCTTGTTGTGTAATCGTTATTCGTTCAACAGGCCACGGTTTTGGCTGGGAATTTTCATGCTGATGGCGGCTTGTTTGTATGGAAGCCATGCTTTGTACTTTTCCGGTGCCGTTCAGGCATATCTCCGGGTCGATTTTATTTACGTCTTCTCGGCTTTGTCAGTCTATCCGCTGTATTACATTTATGTGCGTTTGCTGGCTTGCGATGTGCGTCTGAAACGTTCGTATGCCTGGCATTTGCTGCCGGCAGTACTTCTTTCTTTGGCCATGTTCCTTCTTTCTTCAGTGAGCAGTCAGGACGAGAAGCAAATGTATTTCGATGTCGTGCTGGTGACGCAGCAGTTTCCGGCGCCTGGTTTGCCGGGTATTGTTCGGGGAATGGCTGTTGTTTTTCTCCTGACCCGTTTTATTTTTGGGTTTCAGGTAATTTATTACCTGATCAGAGGTTATTGGCTGGTTCGAAAGTACGACCAGCGGATTGCCAATTTTTATTCGAACATCGAAGGGCGTAAATTACTTTGGGTCAGGATGCTCACCATATCGTTATTCCTGGCCTCAATTGCCAGTTCGGTAGCCAATATCCTGGGACGGGGGCTTTTCCTGAAACATGATTTATTATTGGCCATCCCATCCGGGATATTCAGTACGTTGTTGTTTGTTATCGGTTTTTTGGGGGGGAAACAGGATTATAACATCCGGGCCTTAAAACAGGATGAGGAAGAAGCTCCCTGCGATACCAAGCCGGGCGAGAGCAAAAAGAATAGTCTGAAAGCTGATTTGCTCGAAAGCCTTGTTCGGGAAAATATTTACCTGAATGCAGATCTCCGGATTTGTGAACTTTGTAAAAAGTTAAATACTAACCGCACTTATTTGTCGAACCTGATCAACGATGAATTCAACCTGAGCTTTTCCGATTTCATCAACCGTTACCGGGTAGAGCATGCCTGCCGGTTAATTGAAGCCGACGCCGATGGGCGGTTTTCACTGGAGACCATTGCTGCAGAATCGGGGTTTGGGTCAGTTAGTTCGTTTAACCGCGCCTTCAAAAAAGAGAAAGGCATTACGGCAGGTCAGTTCCGGCGTAAGTTGCCAGAAAAAAGCAGCCGCCTCAATTAAAGTGAATTCCCCGGCTTCCATCAGATCCGAAAAACCTAACTTTTCAACCCGAATCTGTATGCAGAGACAAAAAATTCATAGTTAAAACGAAACTGTTCAGCAATTGGGCCACTTGATCTGGATTCTCTTTTAGATCCCATCTAACGCCTTTAATTGCATGAGAGAGAATTTTGCTTCTTCATTTTCTTCAACAACTATCTAAAAAATCATTTTCGGGGAATAATATTCTTCCTAAACTTGCAGCCTTAAAATAAACATACTACAACGATATGGCAAGCGATAAATTTGTAATGCGCCACATTGGTCCGCGTGACCACGAGATTCAGGAAATGCTCGGCAAACTTGGTGTTTCAACGCTCGACGAACTCATCGATCAAACCGTTCCCAAAAACATCCGGCTCGAAAAACCACTCAACCTCGAAGATGGGTTGACCGAACGCCAGTATTACCGGAAGATTTTGGCCCTGGCCTCAAAAAACAAAGTGTTCAACACCTACATCGGAATGGGTTATTACGACACAATCACCCCGGCTGTGATCCTGCGAAACGTACTCGAAAACCCGGTGTGGTACACCTCGTATACCCCTTACCAGGCCGAGATTTCGCAGGGGCGCCTCGAAGCACTGCTCAATTACCAAACGATGGTATGCGAGCTAACCGGGATGGAACTGGCCAACGCATCGCTGCTCGACGAGGCAACAGCCGCAGCCGAGGCCATGATCATGATGTATAATTCCCGCTCGCGGGTCAAGGTAAAATCCGGAGCCAACGTGGTTTGGGTTGATGAAAAAATATGGCCCCAGACGCTCGATGTACTCATCACCCGCGCTAATCCGCTTGGTTACGACCTTCGGGTCGCGCCGTTCAACGAGTTTATCCTGGACGATCAGACTTTCGGCGTCATCGTACAATATCCGAACTCCGACGGCCAGATTATTGACTACTCCGGATTGGTTGCTGATGCCCATGCCAAAGAAGTTATGGTAGCTGTTGCTGCCGATTTATTAAGCTTAGCCATCCTGACCCCTCCGGGAGAATGGGACGCAGACATTGTCTTTGGCAGCTCGCAACGATTTGGTATCCCGATGGGGTATGGTGGCCCACATGCTGCATTCTTTGCCGCCAAAGAGGCCTTCAAGCGTACCATGCCCGGCCGCATCATCGGCATTACCCGCGATGCACGCGGCCAAAGGGCCCTGCGCATGGCCCTGCAAACCCGCGAACAACACATCAAACGCGAACGTGCAACCTCAAACATCTGTACCGCCCAGGCTTTGCTGGCCAACATGGCCGGGTTCTATGCCGTTTACCACGGGCCGGAAGGTATCCGCCAGATTGCACAACGCATTCACCGCATCGCCGCATTACTGGCCAAAGAAATTACTGCACTTGGTTACACTCAACTGAACAGTGATTATTTCGACACCATCCGCTTTGCCCTGCCGCGCCATGTAAAACGCGAAGATATTGAATGGTTGTCGCTCGAACTGGAAATGAATTTCCGCTATTTCGAAAACGGGGAAGTGGGCCTCAGCATCGACGAAACCACCAACCTCGACGACATCAACTGGATCATCGAAGTATTTGCCAAAGCGGCCAACAAACCGTTTGCACGCATCACTGTTTACCCGAACGAAGATGCCGTTTCGGAATGCTTCCTCCGGAAATCGGCTTACCTGCAACAGGAAGTTTTCAATAAGTACCGCTCGGAAACCGAAATGGTCCGTTACATCAAGAAACTGGAACACAAAGATATTTCGCTGACACACTCGATGATCCCGCTGGGTTCGTGTACCATGAAGCTGAACGCCGCCACCGAAATGCTGCCGTTAAGCTGGATCGAATTCGGCGGTATCCACCCGTTTGTTCCGAAAAACCAGGCCAGCGGCTATCATGCCATGATGGAAGAACTGCGCCGTGACCTGTCTGAAATCACCGGGTTTGCCGATGTGAGCCTGCAACCAAATTCCGGGGCTGCAGGCGAATACGCCGGATTGATGGTCATCCGCCAATACCACATCAGCCGGGGCGAAGGGCACCGCAATGTGGTACTGATCCCGTCATCGGCACATGGAACCAACCCGGCCAGCGCCGTAATGGCTGGTATGGAAGTGGTCGTTACACCCTGCGATGAAAAAGGGAACATCGACGTGGCTGCCTTGCGCCAGAAAGCCGAAGAGTACAGAGACCGGCTTTCGTGTTTCATGGTCACTTATCCGTCGACGCACGGGGTTTATGAATCGTCGATCGTTGAAATGTGCGAAATCATTCACCAAGCTGGCGGACAAGTTTACATGGACGGGGCCAACATGAATGCACAGGTTGGGTTAACCAATCCAAGCCGCATCGGTGCCGATGTCTGCCACCTGAACCTGCACAAAACGTTTGCCATCCCGCACGGTGGTGGCGGTCCGGGAGTTGGCCCGATCTGTGTGGCCAAACACCTGGTCGAATTTCTGCCGTCGCACCCGGTTATGAACAACGGACATGTAGGGATCACAGCTGTTTCGGCTGCCCCCTGGGGGAGCGCCTCGATCCTGCCTATCACCTACGGCTACATCAAAATGCTGGGGGCCGATGGTTTAAAACGCTCGTCGGAAATAGCAATCCTGAATGCCAATTATATTGCAGCCGCATTGAAAGATAACTACGGAATTCTGTACACCGGCGAAAACGGTCGTGTGGCCCACGAAATGATCTTGGAATGCCGCCACCTGAAAAATGTCTCCGGAATTACGGAAACCGACATTGCAAAACGGTTGATGGACTTCGGTTTTCACGCGCCAACCCTGTCGTTCCCGGTTCACGGCACGCTGATGGTTGAACCAACCGAAAGTGAATCGAAACAGGAGCTTGACAGGTTTATCGAAGCGATGAACACCATTTTCGATGAAATTCAGGAAGTAGCCGGGGGAAAAGCCGACAAGGAAGACAACCCGCTAAAAAATGCCCCGCACACAGCCGATGTGGTTACTGCCAACGAATGGAACCATCCGTACAGCCGCCAGAAAGCCGTGTTCCCACTGCCCTGGCTCAAAGAAAACAAATACTGGCCGCCAGTGGCCCGTGTCGACGATGCGTATGGCGACCGCAACTTAGTTTGCACCTGCGAACCGGTTGAAAGCTACATGTAAAGAAGAATTGTTTTTTTGATAGTCTAATCCTGACAGGCTTTTCGGAAACCTGTCAGGATTTTTTTATCTGCCAAGCCGGGCCCTGAGCAAAGGCAGATAAACTGCACCGGTCGGTTTCAAAATGCTTTCATAAAAAATCACCTCGTTTACCCGGACTGTTTGCTGCAAATCGTCAAACCGCGCCAGTGTCTTCTTGAAATTTTCCACGTCGCGCAGAAATTTGATCCGACCGATGGTCAGGTGCGGACTGAATGGACGGCTTTCCGGCGTAAAACCGGCGGCAGTTATAATTTGGGTGGTGCTTTTTTGCAGCTTTTCCAGGGCTGAGGTTTCTCCCGCATGAAAGAACAAAACCCGGATATTGCGACCTCTGCCAAAATAACCAGGCGGCTGCAACTCGAACGTAAACGGTTCATTACTTTTGCAAACGTCCAACAGCTCGCGACCGATCTGCACCACTTGTTCATCGGTTGTATCGCCCAGAAAATTCAGGGTGATGTGCATCTTGTCGTCGCCCACCCACCTGATGGCCTCATCCGAAAGTTTTTCACGGAGTGTATCGTACGCATCCCGAAATGCGGGGCCCAAATCCACGTTGATGGCTATAAAAGTTCGTTTGGTCGTCATAAAATTCCGGCGTCAATCAGTTGAATAATTTCTTCAATAGCCCGGTCTTCCTTTACCGGGTCGTAGGGCGTTTTCAGGTTATTGCCAAAAACCCGCGCCACACCCTGCCAAAAGAAAGCCGACACGCTGCCTTTCAGTTCATCGATCAGCTCGTACGAAGTATAATCGGTCTCACGGTCAATCAGTTTTATCAGTACCCGCCCGTCCGAAATCGAAAGTTTCTTTAGCTCCGGGCCATATTTCCGGAACAGTTCCTTTTCGATCATTTTTATATATGCTTTTTTGTCGCGCCGTTTGGTATCGGGTGGATAGATCTTTCGGTACTGCTCCATCAACCGACCAGCTTCCTTGGCATACGGATAAACTTTTTTTACCCGCTGCACCAATCGCCAGTAACGCTGTTCCTGATGTTTCGAGTTAAAATTTTTCCGGGGGAAAACCGTGATCGGCAACAAATCGACATGAGGCATGGAATCATTTTCAAGAGTCAGCGAATCCCGAAATGCGATGGTCTTTGGAGGCTGTCCCTGAAGGTCAAAGGCCAAGAAAAACAATAAAAAAAACGAACAAACAATTGCCTTCATGCTCTATTGGAATTACTGCGAAGATACAACCGAAACGGGGAAAGTGAACCCGGTGAAAAACCGCCCTCCTGCCCAAGGTCGCTTTTTACAAAAATCATCCAGATCCGGCACAAACAAAATTTGCATAAAAACGCAATCCAGAATCCGGCCCAATACCTCAAGATGTGAATTTTACGAAAAACCTTTAAGCATCAACGAATGTTTAGCATCAGCTCCCGGTTTTTTCGGGAAGGTGGGGATTATCTTATCTTTATCCTGTCAAAAAAAAAGGTATTTATGAATCTAACAAACATGCCTATCAATGTCTGTTCGGAAATCGGTGAATTAGAAGGGGTAATTCTCCATACTCCCGGACAGGAAGTAGAAGAAATGACCCCGGAGAATGCCGAGCGGGCGCTTTACAGCGATATTCTAAACCTTTCTATCGCCGGGAAAGAATACGAAACATTCAGAAATGTTCTCAACAAAGTAACCACCACCTTCGAGATAAACGATTTGCTGGCCGATATCCTGGCCAACGATAAAGTAAAAACTCAGTTAGTCGGCGAGATATGCCGGAACGAAAATGCGCCTGAAGTTTTTGCCCGGCTCATGGGACAAACACCCAGACAAATCGCAACGCAACTAATTCAGGGCGTTTTCATCGAACGGAATAACCTGACGCGCTTCCTGAGCCAGGAACGGTTTAGCTTGAGGCCGCTGCACAATTTCCTGTTTACCCGCGACGCCTCCATGTCATTCGGGAACCAGGTGCTGATCGGCAAAATGGCAAGCAAAGTGCGCGACCGCGAAGCCGTCATAATGGACGCGATCTTCCGGAACCACCCACTTTTCAAAGCGACGGTTTTCAACCCCAATTCGCCGGAAGTTTCCACGGCCTACCCGGGCATATCGATCGAAGGGGGCGATTTCCAGGTGGCCCGCGAAGATGTGCTGGTTATTGGCACCGGCATCCGCACAAGCACACAGGGAATTGATTTTATTCTAGATACGGTAAAAAGCAATCCGACAGCCATCCGTCACATCCTGATTCAGGAGTTGCCTTCCTCTCCAGAATCATTCATCCATCTCGACATGGTTTTCACATTTCTCGATCGCGACACCTGCATGGTTTATGAACCGCTGATTTTGAAAACAAGCCGTTTTCACACCATTCATATTGAAATCAGTAACGGACAGGTGAAAAAAATAAGCGAACAAAAAAACCTGCTCAAAGCGCTTGGCAAGCTGGGCCTCGATTTGGAACCCGTCAGATGCGGCGGCGTAGATATCTGGACCCAGGAACGCGAACAATGGCATAGCGGGGCAAACTTCTTTGCATTTGCCCCCGGGAAGGTAATCGGGTACGAACGAAACAACCATACCATAGAAGAACTCAACCTGAATGGATTTGAAGTAATCAAAGCCTCCGATTTTATTGAAGGCAAGGCCGATCTTCCGTCTGGGAAATGTGTGATCACGATTCCGGGATCGGAACTCGCCCGCGGAGGCGGTGGCGCCCGTTGCATGACCATGCCCGTTCGGAGAAAACCGTTGGAATAACTGAAGGACTGAAGGATTGAATGGGAAACCGGAATAATAGGGCGATGAAAAATAGTCGTGAGACGTGAGTAGCGAGACAAGAAATTGATTATTTGACCACTCAAAATTCTAAATCAGCCATTCGAGCAAAGGTCATCTTGATGCTTGCAGCTTATAGCGTGATGCCTGATGTTTAAAACCAATGTCTGTCTATAACTTTCTACTCAGCAACCCGGGAACTTTTTTGAAATCTGCGGCTATCTTTGCGGCATAATTGAAAAATCGTATGCGGAAATTAAAGAACGAAGAACTGAACCGCCTGTCGGTCGAGGAATTTAAAGAGACGGCCAAAGTCCCGATTTCGGTTGTGCTTGATAATGTGCGCAGTTGCAACAACATTGGCTCGGTGTTTCGCACATCGGATGCCCTGCTGATCGAAAAAATTTACCTGTGCGGCATCACGGCTACTCCGCCCAATAAGGAAATTCATAAAACCGCGCTCGACGCCGAAAAAAGCGTTGCCTGGCAGTATTTTGCCGAAACGACCGAAGCAGTAGCCCATCTGAAACAGGAAGGCTACCTGGTTTACGCAGTTGAGCAGGTTGAAAATAGCATCATGCTCCCGGATTTTAAACCCGAAAAAGGACAAAAACTCGCCTTGGTATTTGGCAACGAAGTAAAAGGAGTACAGCAGGAAGTTGTCAGCCAATGCAACGGTTCAATCGAAATACCACAATTCGGAACAAAGCATTCTTTCAATATTTCGGTGAGTGCCGGAATTGTCCTTTGGGATATTTTCAATAAAATCCGAAGCTGACTGGTATTAAAAAAGCGCAATCACTTTCTTCAGTGCATCAATAAATAAGTCGATTTCTTCCGGCGTATTATAAAATGCAAACGAGGCCCTGACAGTTCCGGGGATATTGAAATGCTGCATCAACGGATCGGCACAATGATGCCCGGTGCGAACAGCAATTCCCATTTTGTCGAGCATTGTGCCCAGATCAAACGGATGAATGCCTTCAACATTAAACGAAATGACGCCTGATTTTTCGGGCTGTGTCCCGTATATTTTTATCCCCGGGATTTCCATGAGCCGCTTTGTTGCGTAGGCAAGCAACGTTTTTTCCTGATTGGCAATGTTTTCAATTCCCACAGAACCCAGATAGTCGATGGCGGCGCCAAAGGCAATCACCCCGGAAATGTTCGGAGTCCCCGCTTCGAACTTATAAGGCAGCTCGTTGTAGGTTGTCCCGGCAAAACGAACTTCAGAGATCATCTCCCCTCCCCCCTGATAAGGAGGCATCTGCTCGAGCAATTCACGCTTCCCGTATAACACGCCAACCCCATTGGGCCCATACATTTTATGAGCCGAAAAAGCATAAAAATCGACATTCATATCCTGTACGTCAATCTTCAGGTGAGGCGCAGCCTGGGCCCCGTCAACAAAAATATGGATGCCGTGCGCGTGTGCTGTTTCGGCAATCTTCTTAACCGGATTGATGGTCCCCAGCACATTCGACACGTGGGCGCAGGTAATCAGCCGGGTATGTTCGTTGATTAACGAGTCGAGCAGTTCTATTTTCAGACGTCCATCATCGTCAATCGGGAGCATGACGATTTTAGCGCCTTTTCGTCCGGCCATCAATTGCCAGGGTACAATGTTCGAGTGGTGCTCCATCTCCGAAACAATGATCTCATCTCCTTCTCCGACAAAAGCCTCGCCATACGAAAATGCGGCCAGGTTAATACTTTCGGTAGTCCCCTTGGTAAAAATAACCTGCTCGCGGGCCGGAGCATTAATCAGGCCCCTGACTTTTTCCCGGGTTTCTTCGTAAGCTTCGGTTGCTTTGTCGGCCAAAAAATGAGCGGCCCGGTGAATGTTTCCGTAATATTCGATGTACGTCCGATTCAGTGCATCAATAACCTGTTGCGGACGTTGGGTTGTGGCCGCATTATCAAAATAGATTAACCGGCGGTTGTATATTTTCTGGTGAAGGATCGGGAAATCCCGGCGAATTTGTTCGATATCAAAACTCATCTCTGCAATTTTTCTGTTCATCCTGAGCGCTCAGGCTTATCCAATAAAACAGTCGTTCAAAGATAGAAGTTTTTATCAGGAAAAAAGATTGGCTGAAAATCGAACAAAAAGAGGGAATTTGCAGCACTCAAAAAAAGAATGACTGCTTCATCGTTTCGTTCAGGTAATTTTAGCTTTCCCATACAACCGGGACCTCAAGGCTTGAAACAGCCTGAATATCCGACTCGCTATAGGTTGAAGTCTCAAACAAATACGAGTAGACGATGACCGTGTACGACTCGCCTGACACGGGCGCAGAACTTGACAACCAGCCAGACGAAGCAGGCACAATCGAATACCATGTGCTTGTTAATGTTGAACTGGAATAAACCAGGTTATTGCCCGAATCGATAATTTGGACCAAGTATAAATCGGCACCATTAGATTCCCATGCCAGATTAATGGTTCCAGACGACTGGGTTATACTGGATAAAACCGGAGGGTTCAGAAAATCTTCGTACAAGGCATCGGAGAATGTATTTGTTTTACCGCTGGCAAATACCGATGAGAAATAGTAATAGCCAACATCCGGAAGATCTTCCAGTAATTCTGAATCCGGTGTGCGGTAATACATATCGGTATAATAGCCCTGATTGGGCGAAAGACTGTATATGGTACCATAATCGGTTGAAACCGAGACCGTAGCAAAATTTGAATACGAATAGGCATGCATTTCAACGCCATAGCGCGTCTTGCCATCGAGTGTTTTCGAGAAAATATACACATCGCCTACTGCGGAGGTATCTTCTTCTGAACCGCTCATACAACCGGTTAACGAAAGTATTGCGACCAAGGTCACAACCTTGTAAAAATGTTCCATTTGCATATCAGTTAAGTTTTATGTGTGTTTTTTTATTCTAATTGTTCGCAGTGTGCCTTACTTTGTCAACACCAATTTTTTACTTAAAACAGAGCCCCCGATCCGAACATTCAGAAGATAAATGCCCGAGCGAAAAGCCGATAAATCAATTTCGAGCTTATTCGATTCATGCGTGATTGGTTCACTGCCGGAAGCAACCCGGCCTCCCTGTAAATTATAGACCGCCCAGACCGCATCACGTTCGTCAACATTCGAGACAATAGCATTAAACAATCCGTCGGAGGGATTGGGATATACATCAAGCGAATTGCTCAACAGATAAATGGTTGATTTGCCGTATGCCGAGTTGTTCCCGTCAACCTGAAGCCAATATATTTTCCCGGGTTCAACGGCCAGATTTTCAATCCGTGCCTCAGCCCCGGAAGTGCTGTTGTCATCGTTGGCAGCCAACAACGTATATCTTCCTGAAGATCCAGATAAAAGATCGGCTGACGAACCGGCATCATAAACAGCAATCTGATTGTCGAACCCTTCGGTGGTTATGGTCACCCAACCACTTGATGGCCCGCGGAAAGTAAACCAGACCGAGTTATTCAGCAAGGTTCCGGTATCGTCGGGGCACCAGTTGTTTGCAACCGTACAACCGTAATCATCCGGAGAAGGCTCATAGGTTTCGACCGTACCACACTGGTTTGAAACGACCACGTTTTTCCCCGGCTCCAGTCGAATGGCATTGGCAATATCATCGTTTTGTGGCATGACCACATGAACCAAAACACTGTCGGAAGCCGAACAGTTGCCATGAGTTCCCGTCACTTTAATCCAGGAATCAAAAGCACCATCTTTCCTGATAGCATCCTTGAGAGTCAGGGTTAGTGTGTTCCCCGATTGAGAAACCGTAAAATGATCGGCCTTTGATACATCGAAAGAGTATGAATTTGCCCCACCTGCAACGAGCTCATAGTCCTCCAGCTCATATCCGCAAATCGTCATTTCGTCCGGAGTATTTTCAAGCGATACCGGAAGATTTGCCGTAGCATAAATCAGGTTCGACTTGGTCAGCGTATCACTCCCATATGGGTTGGATGTAATCAGGGTAACCGCATAAACACCTTCTGCCAGAAAGCTGATTTCCGGATTTTGAGACGTGCTGTCGGTTCCATTGGTAAATTCGACCGTCGAAGGCGATACCTTCCATAGCCACGACTTCGGAGAATGGCTGCTCTCATCGGTGAAACTCACGGGCGTACCGGTACACGAAAGGGTGTACTCGGTTTTAAAGGCGGCCCGGGGAGCCACATGGGGCAAAAATCCATCGATCACCTTGGTCCCGGTATTATCCGGGTCAAGCCAGTACGCTAACTGTTTGCTGGCAATCGAACTGTAATTCCACGAAACAGAGAATTTGCCATACAGCGAATATGAATCATCGCCTCCGTGCAACTGCCCGATCACCCGTTTATCCTGATTAAAAAGAGGACTTCCGGATGAACCAGCCTCCGTATTTCCCGATTCGAAACTGACTTCCCAGTGCGAGTTGGGCATGCTGCGCGAGTTATCGTCCCACGAAATGGTATAGTTGTTACTTGTTGGGGCATCATCATCGGTGGCGATGCTTTTAGGCATGCCTTGGGGATGATGGATACACACCGTACTGCTTGCCTTGTTGGCCGAAGCATCAAATCCGGCATAATATGGGCTATATTCATCGGGCGGATATTCGTTTAATTTCAGGAGTGAAAAATCGGAATAGCTGTTATTGGCCACCAAGCTGGCCCCGGCCAACGTTTGATCAAGCGATGCATCGGAACCGCCACACGTTGAGTTCTCGTAATTAAAATAAGTGACCAGCGTCTGGGCCATCGCATTGGTACTGATACAGTGATTGGCCGTCAGGAAATACGGTGTGCCATCTTCGCGCACATTATTGACTAACGAACCGGTGCAGTAATATTCGTAACGCGAATCGTTGAACGTCATCAGGCAAACACTGTGTTTTTCCGTGCCCCAACCTTCACCCTCCCGGCAAGTCAAATCAATTTGGCTGGATGAAGCCACCGCCGACAATTCCCGGTATGCCTGCGACACGGTCCCGATTTGCAATTCGCCCCCGAACGCGGCATTCTCCGGTTCAAAATATTCAACGACCAGGCTATTCCCTTTAAATGCGGCAACCGGCATTTGCCCAGACTCCGGGTTATTGTCGCTTGTAAAGGCTCCAACAACCCGGGTTTTATCGCTGCTATATATATGGACTGTTGCCCCATCCGGAATATGGTAACGGCTAAAAAAGATCGAAAGAGAACGGGCATCGGGCGATTCAACCTGATATTGCCAGATTGTCCCTTCACCTGCAATCTCGGTTTTGACCCCCTTGGATTTAACATCGACATTTAATTGCGACACAATGCCAATCCGGTTACGAATTCCCAAGGCCTTATCTTCCGCGAGCCGGGCGCTGATGTGCAACGAATCGAGCCGGGCCGACGGAATAATCCGGGCATTCTTGGTATCTATCTGAAAACTCTTCGGATCTTTTGAAATTCGCAACTGCCCGAACGACAGCATGACCGACACAACGAACAAACCAGTAAACCCTGCTTTCTTTCCCAATGATTTGTTAGATTTTAATGTCATAAATGCGGATTAGAAAAAACAAACACAATACAACCCAATCTCAATTCACCCTACCCGGCAAATTTTCAAACTTATCTGCAGAAGTACTGATTGCCATTGACTGGGAAACGGCACAGGGATCAAAAGACATATTTCATGACCAATCCCTGTACACCTTATCAATGCCTGGGCCGTTAACAACGGGCTGGTGCCTGGCCAATGCAAATCGGAAGAGAAATCCAACGAGATTGCCACAATGCCGTGTTACTCGAAACCCTGGACATCGAAAGATGTGTTATTTCCATCGATACCATCGGGACACAAACAAAAATAGCCGGGGACATTATCAACGATAAAAAAGCTGACCAGGTGCTGGACTTAAAAGAGAGCCAAAAAGAATTACAGGAAGAAAGCGAAAGTAAGATGCGTTAGCCCCGAAAGAAGACTCGGGAAAAACCAAAACTTTTTTCCTGCGTCGGCTTAACAGAGAGCTCATATCAAATCTAAACAAGCGATAAATTACCTGCATCGCCCAAAGGAGTTTTATTCCTTTTTTTATTAAAACTAATTATAAATTACGCTCTGATCGCCCAATACACACAATACCGCAAATTATCTAATCAGCTAATTTATACTGCATTTTACTTTTAGATTGAAATTCCACATTTCATTTTGCTTACAATTAAAAACTTTAGGCTTGGTTCGCGTGCTTAATTCTTATACTTTTGATTTCCAATCCGAATCCAGATATTCTACAACAAAGATATTCAGTTATTTATCCTGAATCACAATCTGTTTCCGGACTAAACTTATTAATGAATATTTCAGAACGAGACATGATGAAACGATTCTTACTGCTTTTTACCCTGCTTGCAGGGAGCTCGTTGTATGCCCAGGATGCAAAACCGAAAGAGACATCGCTCGAATTTTATGGCTTTGTCCGCTACGATGCGTTCGTCGACACATACAAAGGGCTAAATGCAGCCAACGAGCAGTTTTTTGTATTGCCGCTTTACGCCGGGACCGATACGAACGGCGATCACATTAATCAAACCCCAACGTACAATTTTTCATCCATGGCGACCCGGGTTGGTGTACGCATCGCCGGGCCTGTTGTTTTCAATGCCAAAACCACCGGTAATATTGAGACCGACTTTGCCGGCGACCTGGCAAATAACCCGGCGATGTTCCGTGTCCGCCAGGCCAATGTGGTATTCAGCTGGGAAAAATCGTCGTTGCTGGTTGGCCAGACCTGGCACCCGTTCTGGAGCGGAAAAGTATTTCCAACCGTTGGCGGCCTAAATACCGGGTGCCCATTCCAACCGTTTAACCGAAGTCCTCAGGTCCGGTTTGATTACAAACCAGGCTCGGAACTCATCCTGTCGGCAGCCTTGGTTTCCGAGTTCCAATATAAATCGTACGGGTTTTCTAAAATCGACTCGATGTCGCCCAAAGCAATGACCATTGAAAAAACCGATGCTTTCACCCGCAATGCCGGCATCCCGGAGTTGATTGCCAACGTCGAATTAAACAAGGGGAAATTTACCTTTGGCGCCGGAGCTAGTCTGAAATACATCAAACCGACACTTTACACGGTTGGTATCAGCGCAGGGAAAGACGACAAGAAATATGTATCCGACGACTTGCTTCGATCGGCTTCATTCATCGGGTATGCCCAATACACGAAAAAGATGTTCACCATCCGGGCTAAAGCCGTTCTGGGCCAAAACATGACACACCTGACCATGCCGGGGGGATACGGGGTAAAATCGGTTGACCCGTCGACCGGAGCGATGGAATATACCCCTTACAACACATTGACCAGTTTTATCAATGCCGTTTACGGGAAAAAATACCAGGTCGGATTTTTTGCCGGCTACCTGAAAAACCAGGGAACAACCGATGCATTATACAACTTTGGGACAAACAGCTCTCCGGTTGCCGTAACACCAGGATTAGTCCCCAATGTAGCATCGATGTACCGACTTTCGCCTCATTTTTCAATTAATGTTTCGAAAGTCAGGCTGGTTTTTGAATATGAGCTGACCTCGGCTAAATACGGGACAGGGAGCATAACCCTGAACGATGGCTCATATGCCAGCTCAGTAACCGCCGCCAATCATCGTGCCCTGATTATGCTAATGTATTCATTTTAAAACCTGACAGAAATGTACTGGGAAAAAGATATTGAAACATCCGACCGGCGCGAGCTTGAAAAGCTACAGGTTCAACGGCTGAAGAAAACAATTGAATATGCCGGTCGGTCTCCTTTTTATGGCAATGTGTTTAAACAAAACGGCATCACCCCCGAATCATTCCGGAGCATTGCCGACATTCGCAAGCTGCCCTTCACAACCAAGCAAGACTTGCGCGACAATTTTCCATACGGATTTCTTACACTCCCGAAAAAAGAAATCATCCGGTTACACAGCTCGAGCGGGACAACCGGAAACCCAACCGTAATTTTCCATAACCGTCACGACATCAATTCGTGGGCCAACCTGATGGCGCGTTCGTTGTATTGCGCCGGAATACGCGATACCGATGTTTTTCAGAACATTTGCGGCTACGGCCTTTTTACCGGAGGACTGGGTTTTCAATACGGAATTGAACGGCTCGGCTGCCTGAGCATCCCGGCCGGGGCGGGCAACAGCCAGCGTCAGATTAAGCTAATGCTCGACTATGGCACGACGGCAGCCCACGCCATCCCGAGCTACCTGACCCGCCTGTACGAAGTTTTTCAGGCAGAAGGCCTCGACCCCAAAAAAGACACCCAACTGAAAACATTGGTCATTGGCGCCGAGCCACACACCGAGGAGCAACGTCGCCGTATTGAAGAGATGTTTGGAGTGAAAGCCTATAATTCGTTCGGGCTTTCGGAAATGAACGGGCCGGGCGTTGCCTTCGAATGCCAGTACCAGAACGGGCTGCACATCTGGGAAGACTGTTACATCGTTGAAATTATTGATCCGGAAACCCTGCTCCCGGTTCCGGATGGCGAGACCGGCGAACTGGTCATGACAACCCTCGACCGCGAAGCGATGCCATTGATCCGCTACCGCACCCGCGACCTGACCCGCATCATTCCGGGCCCATGTGCCTGCGGACGGACCCATGCCCGCCTCGACCGCATTACTGGCCGCAGCGACGACATGTTCATCATCAAAGGCTGCAATGTTTTCCCGATGCAGATTGAAGGCGTATTGATGAAAATTCCGGAGGTTGGCTCCGATTACCTCATCACGCTTGAAACCATCAACGGAAATGACGAAATGATCGTGGAAGTAGAAGTAAAAAAAGACTGGTTTAACGGCGATATCTCGAAGTTGGATAAACTCACACGGGTAATCACCAACCAGATCCGCGATGAAGTCTTGACCAAACCGATTGTCAAGCTGGTCGAGCCCGGTTCACTCCCCAAATCAGAAGGGAAAGCCGTGCGCGTAAAAGACCTTCGGCAAGCCTTACAAATCAGTAATTATCAGCATTAAACCAACTATAAAAAACCGAACTATAAAAAATGGCGTATCAGGTATCCATCTTTCTCGAAAACAAAACCGGACATTTTGAACGGGTAACCAGCGTTCTTCGTGAAAACAACATCAATATCCGGTCGATGACCCTGACCCACACCGTGAGTGGCTGGGGAGTCCTTAATTTACTGGTAAACAAACCAGAACAAGCGCGCGAAGCTTTGTGCGAAAAAGGATTATCGGCGGCCCTTCGGAAAGTACTTGCTTTTGGTATGGAAGACCATCCCGGAGGACTGGACGACATTTTGATGCAGATTGCCAATTCAGGCGTAAACTTCCTGAATGCCTACGGCCGGATTGTTGATGAAGGCAAAAAAGCCATCTTAGTCATTGACGTGGAAGATTACGACGAAGCGCTTCAAAAATTGAATGAAGCCGGACTTGATCCGCTCGACGACCAGATTGTTTACGGAACCCTAAAAAACTAACTACCATGTTTGGAATCGAAGACCCGGTCATTTATATCGGATACCTGCTGGCCATTGCCAGCAGCTTGCTTTGCGTAGTTTACGGACTGCTGAACTGGAACAAAGACGGCGAAAAACCAGAAGAAGTGTCGAAAGACCTTGAGTGGGAAGAAAAAGAAGAAGAAATCAATGCCCAATTAAACCCCTGAACATATGAACCATTTTGTCCTCGGATTTATCGTGGTGGTATATATGCTGGCCACTGCGTTCTTAGGTTACCTCGGATTTAAACACACCAAATCGACCAAAGATTATTTGCTGGGCGGCCGCGAAATTCACCCGATGATCATGGCCCTTTCGTACGGATCAACATTTATATCAACCGCAGCCATCGTAGGGTTTGGCGGTATCTCGGCTGTTTACGGAATGGGGCTGATCTGGCTAACCTTCCTGAATATATTCGTCGGTATTTTCATCGCCTTTGTTTTCTTCGGAAAACGGACCCGCCGCATGGGGCACAATCTGGATGCCCATACATTCCCGGAATTCCTGGGGCTGCGTTTCAAGTCAAAATCAATCCAGATGACCAGCGGAATCCTGATTTTTTTATCGATGCCGGTTTACGCAGCCGTTGTTTTAATTGGCGGCGCCCGTTTCCTACAGGATATTTTTGAAATGGAGTTTGCCACAGCGCTTGTTTTCTTCACCATTGTCGTAGCAGCTTATGTAATCACAGGCGGCTTAAAAGGCGTCATGTACACCGACGCCTTCCAGGGCGGCATCATGTTTTTCTGCCTGCTGTTTTTACTTGTTTTGACTTACATCAAACTGGGAGGCTTTACTTCTGCCCATCAGGAGCTAACGAACATGACCGCGATGGTTCCCGAATCGCTGAAAACACAGGGACATGTAGGCTGGACCTCGTTCCCCAAATTCAATTCGCCCTGGTGGTGGGTTTTGACAACCAACCTAATCCTGGGCGTAGGAATTGGTGTACTGGCACAACCGCAATTAGTTGTCAGGTTTATGACCGTAAAAAGCAATCGAGAACTAAACCGTGCCATCCTGGCCGGTGGTATCTTCATATTTGTGGCCACCGGTTTTGTTTACACCTCCGGAGCATTATCGAACGTTTATTTTCACCGCGAAAACGGCCAGCTGGCGATTGCTGCGGCCGGGGGCAATATCGATCTGATTATCCCGAAATTCATCAATTCGGCCATGCCTCCCTGGTTGATCTACACGTTCATGGTCGCGCTTTTATCGGCAGCCATGTCAACGCTCAGTTCGCAGTTTCACACCATGGGGTCGGCTGCCGGACGCGATCTATACGAGAAGTTGGTGCCATCGACCAAACGCAGCTCCATGTTCATCTCGCGAGCTGGCATTTTTATCTCGATCCTGATTAGTTTGCTGATCGCCTATAAATTACCGGAAGGCATCATCGCCCGGGGAACGGCTATTTTCTTTGGCATTTGTGCCGCCACATTCCTCCCGGCCTATTTCGCCGGCTTATATTGGAAACGGGCAACAACAAAAGGGGTCATCTGGAGCATGATCTCCGGAATCGCAAGTAGTGTATTCGTACTTGTTTTCATGCATCAAAAAGAGGCCGCCCCAATGGGAATCTGCAAGGCACTGTTCGGAAAGGATTTTTTGTTCGACAAATTTCCCTGGATGATTGTCGATCCCATTATGATCGCCTTGCCACTATCGATCATTGTATTGGTCGTCGTAAGCCTGATGACGCCTAAATTACCGGAAGAACACATCAATTTTTGCCACAAAGGTATTCAATAAAATGTATTGATTATGATTTGGAACGAAAAAATGGAATGTATGGGCCGCGAAGAAATGAAAGCGGTTCAGTCAGAACGATTACGAGAAACCGTTCAGCGAATCTATCACAATATCCCCAGCTATCGGAAGAAGATGCAGGATGCGGGCCTGGTCCCGTCCGACATCCGGTCGGTCGATGACCTGCACAAACTTCCGTTTACAACCAAAATCGACTTGCGCGACAATTATCCGTTTGGAATGTTTACCGTCCCGATGAGTGAAATTGTCCGCGTACATGCCTCTTCAGGAACAACCGGAAAACCAACGGTAGTTGGCTACACCAGAAAAGACCTGGCAACATGGGCCGAAGTGGTCACCCGTTCGCTGTGCATGGCCGGCGTCCACCGCGACGATATGGTCCAGGTGGCTTATGGTTACGGGCTGTTCACCGGAGGGTTGGGCCTACACTATGGTTGCGAAAACCTGGGCGCGACCGTTATCCCAATTTCCGGAGGAAACACCCAAAAGCAATTGCAGCTGATGGAAGATTTCGGAACAACCGTTTTGGCCTGTACCCCGTCGTATTCGCTTTTTCTGGCTGAAGCCATTGAGGAAGCCGGAATCAAAAAAGAAAACCTGAAATTGCGGGTTGGCATTTTCGGCGCCGAACCGTGGACCGAAAACATGCGCAAGGAAATAGAAAACAAGCTGGGTCTGAAAGCAATCGATATTTACGGATTGAGCGAAATCATGGGGCCCGGCGTATCGTGCGAATGCGAGTACCAATGTGGCATGCATGTTCACGAAGACCATTTTATTCCGGAGATTATCGACCCGGAAACCCTGCAACCGGTTGCCCCGGGTGAAATCGGCGAATTGGTTTTCACAACCATTACCAAAGAAGGAATTCCGCTACTGCGTTACCGGACACGCGACCTGACCCGCTTGATCTACGATAAATGTGAATGCGGCCGGACCTTGGTCAGGATGGAAAAATGCAAAGGCCGCAGCGACGATATGCTGATCATCCGCGGAGTCAACGTTTTCCCATCACAGATCGAAAGCGTGCTGCTCGAAATGAGCGAAACTGCGCCTCACTACTTGCTTATTGTTGAAAGAGAAGGTAACTTGGATACACTGAAACTGATGGTTGAAGTGCAGGAACAGTTTTTCTCCGACGAAGTGAAACAACTGGAAGCCCTGCGCAAAAAAATTACCCACAAGATTCAGAGCACGCTCGGCATTTCGGTCGATGTAAAACTGGTAGAACCCAAGACTATCGAACGAACAGCCGGAAAAGCCAAACGAGTAATCGACAACCGTAAACTGTAGGAGGAAGCATCATGATCATTAAACAACTTTCTGTTTTTCTCGAAAACAAAACCGGCCGGCTATACGAAGTTTCCCAACTATTGGGCGATGCCGGGATCAACATGTCGGCCTTTTCGGTAGCCGACACCTCCGAATTCGGCATTCTCCGCCTGATCGTATCAGATCCCGACAAAGCGCTCCAGATCCTGAGAGATGCTGAATTTTCGGTACGCCTGACCGATGTGGTTTGCCTGAACAGTCCGAACAAACCGGGCGCACTGGCCAAAGCACTGGACATCTTAAGCCGTGAAGGCGTTTTTATTGAATACCTGTATGCCTATTCAATGGATAACCATACAGCCAATATCGTACTGAAACCCGATGACATCAACAAATGTATCGACGTATTGCAAGCCCATCAGATGGAACTTGTAAAAGCCAGCGATATGTACAAAATTTAATACTGAAAAATCCGGACAAATCCGGATCCTTTCTACAAAGGCTCCGGATTTGTCTGAATACCAACCCATCAGCCCAATCCGCTCCCACTCCCGGCACCGTAAAGTCTTCTTTCAGTTCAGGAAATACCTGTCAAACACGCAGAACAAGCCAATCAGAAACCGGATATCCGTTTAGTTTGTTAAATTTGCAATTACCGGCTCGGGAAAAGCTACGGGTTCAAGATCACACGCCTCATGTTAACTCAGCCCGGAATTTTAATTAATTTAATATGAAGAAAATTGCCATTCAAGGAATTGCAGGCTCATTCCACGAGGATGCCGCACGTAAATATTTCGGTGACGAAGAAATTGAAGTGGTTGAGTGCAAATCCTTTCAAAGTGTTTGCGACCTGATCGATGCCGACAAAGTTGACATTGCCGTAATGGCCATCGAGAATTCGATTGCCGGCAGCATCTTGCAAAATTACGCACTGATCCGCGATTACCACCTCCGCGTCATTGGTGAAATCTACATTCACATCCAGATGAATTTAATGATGTTGCCCGGCGGAAAAAAAGAAGACATCAAAACAATTTATTCGCACCCCATTGCCATCCGCCAGTGTGCTGAGTATATCGAGAAATACTTTCCGGACGCCAAAATCCGTGAAAACCAAGACACTGCCGCCAGCGGAAAACTATTGGTTGAAGAAAATCTCCGCGACGCAGCCGCTATCGGCAATTTACGAACAGCCGAACTTTACGGGCTCGAGGTGTTAGACACAAATATTGAAACCAACAAAAAAAACTATACCCGCTTTCTGATTTTATCAAAGCATGCTAAACACAGCGAGGCCAACAACAAAGCTTCTCTTTGTTTCGAAGTGGGGCATTACTACGGAGCATTAGCCGCCGTGCTGAACATTTTCGCCGAAAACAAAATCAACCTGACCAAGATCCAATCGGTTCCGGTTATCGGAAAACCGAACGAATATACCTTTCATGTCGATATTGAATGGGATTCGATCAAAAATTACGAGCACGCCATCCATCAAGTCCTGAAGAGTGTTTCGAGCATGTCTATCTTAGGCGAGTATGTTCGTGGCGACTTAGATATACACAATCAATAAACACACCTTTTATGAGCAAAGTAGGAATATTTTTCGGACCACTGAACGGTTCGGTAAACCGGGTAGCCGACAAAATGAAAGCAGCCTTGGGCGAAGAAAATGTTGAAATGGTTTCGGTTAACGAAGCTGAAGTGAGCGACCTTGAACGATTCGATAAAATCATATTCGGGATTTCGACCGTCGGAAAAGAAACCTGGGATTCAAATTATTCGAACAACGACTGGAACAAATTCTTTCCAAAAATCAGCGAAGCCAATTACTCCGGAAAAACCATTGCCATTTTCGGATTGGGCGACCATGTCACCTACGCCGGACACTTTGTAAATGCCATGGGAGTTTTGGCTAAAGAACTGATGAAAAACGGAGCAACCAACATCGTTGGACAGGTTTCGACCGAAGGGTACGAGTTTGAAGAATCTGAAGCAGTGATCGACGGGAAATTTATCGGACTCCCCATTGACGAAGATTTTGAACCGGAATTGACCGACAAGCGTATCGCCGACTGGATTGAACATATTAAACCAGCATTCGGACTTTAGTTCCAAATAATGACAAAATTCAGGATTATTTTTTCACTCAGAATTCTGTCATTTTCGAATATTTACTACTGAGTACCTTACACTTTTGCGGTCTGGGGACCGAACGGGTTCCCGAATCGTAAAACGGGTCAGGCAATACACCAGGCGGCTATTGCTTAAATAAAAATACTTTACTTTTTTTAATGAACTAATTCGCTTTTGTGAAATGAAACGAGCCATGAGAGATAGTCTTACACTCAGGAGCATAATTATAATGGCGAGTTCCATCTGGCAATTAATGACCAAATTACAAACAGATGAAATAGCCATAAGAGCCATCGCTCATACAAACCGAAAATGTATAGATGGCTATTCCATCCGTTGGAATTCAGATTGAAAAGCGAACACTGTTACGAAAATTGTACAAACCTACATTGAAAATTTATACAGATGAAATAGCCATGATTCGCAAACACCAACAGATAATGAAAACAATAACCGGATCATGGCTATTCCATCTGACAACTTAAAAACAAATTATTTACAGATGAAAAATACACTTATTTCTCCGGAGATTGTAAAAAACAGCATCGATAAGCTGCGTATTTCCGATTTAGGACGGGCATCAATCCGCGAAATCGTGGCGGTAGTCAACCTGATCGAGGAAGAAAGCAATGAGAAATTTATCCGTATGGAAATGGGTGTGCCCGGCTTGCCTCCGGCTCAAGTTGGAACAGAGGCCGAAATCGAAGCGCTCAAAGCCGGGGTTGCCTCTGATTATCCGCTAATCGACGGCATCAAACCGTTAAAAAAAGAAGCATCACGGTTTGTAAAACTGTTTATGGATGTGGATGTCAACCCGGCCGGGTGTATCCCGACTACCGGATCGATGCAGGGAACCTATGCCGCTTTCCTGGTAGCCAGCAACGCCGACAAAACAAAAGACACCTTGTTGTTTATCGACCCGGGCTTCCCGGTACAGAAACAACAAATGAACGTGATGGGGCACAAGTTTGCCAGCTTTGATGTATTTGAACACCGTGGAGCCAAACTACGCGACAAACTCGAATCAATCCTGTCGAAAGGAAACATCCATTCCATTGTTTACTCAAACCCAAACAACCCGTGCTGGATTTGTTTAACCGAGGAAGAGCTGCAGATTATTGGCGAAATGGCCAACAAATACGATGTGATCATCATGGAAGACCTGGCCTATTTTGGGATGGACTTCCGCAAGGACCTGTATACCCCGGGGCGTCCGCCTTATCAACCAACGGTAGCCAAATACACCGACCGCTATGTGATGTTCATTTCATCGTCAAAAATATTCTCTTACGCCGGACAACGCGGGGCCGTCATGATCATTTCAGATGCCCTGTGGAACCGCGAATACCCCAACCTGAAAGAACGGTTCAACAGCCCGACATTCGGGCACACGATCGTCCTGCAGGTACTTTACGCGTTATCTTCCGGAGTAACCCATTCGGTACAATATGCCCTGGCTGCCATGTTTAAAGCGGCCAACGACGGCACGTTCAATTTTATAGAAGATGTAAAAGAATATGGTCGGAAAGCCCGGATCATGAAAGACCTGTTCCGGAAATACGGATTCTATATCGTGTACGAAAAAGACGGCGATGAACCCATTGCAGATGGCTTTTACTTCACCATTGCCTATCCGGGGATGACCGGAGGAGAATTGTTGGGAAACCTGCTACACTTTGGGATCAGCGCCATTACCCTGACCAATACCGGAAGTGAAAAAGAAGGGCTCCGCGCCTGTGTATCGCACGTGAGCCGGAGCCAGTTTGGCAATTTGGAAGAACGGCTGAAACAGTTTCAGGCAAACTTCCCGAACAGCTAATCGTTTTTAACAACGTTTGTGATGAGCATTGAAAAAATTGTTTCGGATTATAATTTAACGCTCCTCCGGTTACAGGAGATTTTACCCAAACGAAAACCAATAACCCTGAAAAAGGGAGAACCATTTATTGAGTACGGCGAGCGCGCACAAAAAATGGGACTGTTATTGGAAGGACTGCTGGTAGCGAATTATGTGTCGGAAACCGGAGAAGAATGGATCTCCCGCTTTTTCTACACACCGGCCAACAGCATTATAAGCAACCATGAGTCGTTCATGCTGGGCGAAAAATCATCTGAAACAATCCGGGCATACGAAGACTCAACCCTGCTGGTTATTGAAAAAGCCGAATACGAGGAGCTCCTGACAAAAGACAGCCGCTTTGCCCAGCTGGCGCGTATCTTAGCCGAAGAAAGTTATATTCAGGCCATGCGGCGCGTCCACTCGTTCCAGTCGCTAAACGCCTTGCAACGAGTGAAAAAGTTCATTTCGGAGCACCGAGAGTTGCTACAAAAAGTCCAGAAACAACACATTGCCTCTTACCTCGGCATCCACCGCAATATCTTCACCAAGATACTGCGCAAGCTGTAGGTTGATTTCGCAACATTTGTTGCATCCGAAAAAATACTGAACCCTTAGTTTTGCATTTGAGAGGGAAAAGACAGAAATAAATTACCGGGGTTAACCCGTCAAACGTTCTGCAAAATTTTGGAAAAACTTGCCCGGAAGCTACTGAAAACAGAGATAGATAAATAAGTCTGCCTCAATTTATATTTTCAGGAAACAAAAGCAAAAACCAGGTTGTTTTTGTTTGGGTTTCCGGGGAGCAAATATAAAGTGACCACATAAATTAGATTATTATGGCAAAAGTTAGAGGAGCCGTCGTGGTTGACAACGAAGAATGCAAAGGTTGCGGCCTTTGCGTTGTTGCATGTCCGCAAGATGTGCTCGGGCAAAACAAACAGGTGAACAGCCGGGGTTATCATTACTCATTTATGAAAAACCCCGAAGCCTGTATTGGTTGTATGAATTGTGCAATTGTTTGTCCGGACAGCTGTATTACTGTTTATCGGGTTAAAGTTTAACCAGCCAACCTTAAAAATGCAATAAATGGGAGAATTAAGATTAATGAAGGGGAATGAGGTAATTGCCGAAGCAGCCATTCGTTGCGGTTGCGACGGATATTTCGGGTATCCCATTACTCCCCAGTCAGAGGTTATGGAAACCCTGATGGAACGCGAACCTTGGAACGAAACAGGGATGGTTGTCCTTCAGGCCGAAAGTGAAGTTGCATCGATTAACATGCTTTACGGCGCAGCCGGATCGGGCAAGAAAGTGATGACCTCATCATCCAGTCCCGGTATCAGCCTGATGTCTGAAGGCATTTCGTATATTGCCGGAGCCGAATTGCCCTGTGTAATCGTAAATGTTCAACGCGGAGGCCCCGGCCTGGGAACCATCCAACCTTCGCAAGCCGACTATTTTCAATCGACCAAAGGCGGCGGGCACGGCGATTACCGCCTGATTGTCCTTGCCCCGTCATCGGTTCAGGAAATGAACGACTTTGTTGACCTGAGCTTCGAACTGGCCTTTAAATACCGCAATCCGGCCATGATCCTGACCGACGGTGTAATTGGGCAGATGATGGAAAAAGTGGAACTATCCGATTTCAAACCGCGCATGAGCCCCAACGAAATCGAAAAAAAATACGGTTCGTGGGCTACGTTGGGGAAACCCAAAAATCGCGGGCGAAATATCATCACATCGCTCGAAATGGACTCGCACCGAATGGAAGTAAACAACCGGCGCTTCCAGGAAAAATACAAACAGATGGAAGAACTGGAAGTGCGGTACGAAGAAATTCAGTGCGACGACGCCGACTACGTTTTGGTAGCTTTCGGATCATCGGCCCGCATTTGTCAGAAAGCCGTCGATATTGCCCGGAACAATGGATTAAAAGTCGGACTGTTGCGCCCCATTACCCTGTTCCCGTTCCCGAAGAAACCGATCGGTGAACTGGCCAAACGGGTAAAAGGATTCCTAACGGTTGAAATGAATGCCGGCCAGATGGTTGAAGACGTTCAGTTGGCCGTAGCTAAAACAAAATGCTCGGTTCCTGTTGAATATTTCGGACGAATGGGAGGTATCGTGCCAACTCCGCTCGAAGTAGTCGAAGCTCTAAAACAAAAACTGATAGGAGGATAAGCGATGCAAATAACAGATATTATAAATCCGGAGAACCTGGTTTACGAAAAGCCCAAACTGCTCACCAGCAACACCATGCACTATTGCCCGGGATGTAGTCACGGCGTGGTGCACAAGCTTTTGGCCGAAGTCATCGAAGAATTGGGTATTCAGGAAAAAACCATTGGCGTTTCTCCTGTTGGATGTGGCGTATTCGCATACAATTACATTGATATCGACTGGCAGGAAGCGGCTCACGGCCGTGCGCCGGCTGTTGCCTGTGGTATCTCGCGCACCAACCCCGACAAGGTTGTTTTCACCTATCAGGGCGACGGCGACCTGGCATCGATTGGTACCGGCGAAATTATGCATGCCTGCAACCGCGGCGACGACTTTGTAGTCATTTTCATCAACAACGGCATTTATGGCATGACCGGAGGACAAATGGCGCCTACCACGCTACTGGGCCAGGTTACCGCCACTACCCCATGCGGACGCGATGCTGCCATGAACGGATACCCGCTAAAAATTACCGAGCTGATCGCCCAACTACCCGGAACATCGTATGTAACACGCCAATCGGTACATACACCGGCGGCAATCCGTAAATGCAAAAAAGCCATTGCCAAGGCATTCACTTCTGCGCAAGAGAAAAAAGGAACGGCCTTCGTCGAAGTGGTATCAACCTGCAACATGAACTGGAAATTACCTCCGGTTGAAGCCAACCAATGGATGGAAGAAAACATGTTCCCGTTCTATCCCCCGGGCGATATGAAAGATGGCTCGAAACACGATATCCACCCAAACAACACCGTAAAAAGCTAACATTATGACTGAAGAAATCATCATAGCCGGATTTGGCGGACAAGGTGTTTTGTCGATGGGCAAAATTCTGGCCTACTCCGGAGTCATGGCCAATCAGGAAGTAAGCTGGTTCCCTTCCTATGGCCCCGAAATGCGTGGCGGAACGGCCAATGTTACCGTCATCCTGAGCGATAACCGGATCAGTTCGCCAATTGTAAACGAATTCGACACGGCAATCATCTTAAACCAGCAATCGATGGACAAGTTCGAAAAGACTGTAAAACCAGGCGGCGTACTAATCTACGACCCGAACGGAATTATCCATCCCCCCAAACGAAAAGACATCAACATCTACAAGATTGAAGGTACGCTTATCGCTGCAGAAATGGGTAACGTGAAAACCTTCAATATGGTCGTTTTGGGCGCTTACCTGAAAGCCAAGCCAGTGGTGAAAATGGAAAGCGTTGACCTGGGGCTGCAAAAATCGCTCCCCCCGCGCCATCACAAACTCATCCCGCTAAACCTGGCTGCCATCCAAAAAGGATATGAAATGGTTGAAAAAGTACAGTCAGCCTGAATCTCCCAAAAGATTCACAAACAGATAACCGGAAAAACCATCGCTCGCGGTGGTTTTTCCCTTTTCAGGGTTCGAAAAAATGGATTGGAAATGTAACAGTTACCGCCGCCTGCCGACGGCCTAACAGCTACCAGCCTTTTTCCCGTATAATCTTCAGGAGAAGCCCCAGGGCCGGTGTTGCCATTTCTCCGTGATTAAAGCCATCCAGTTCGTACAAATAGGTTTGCTTATTCCCGGCCACTTTCATCATGCGGTACATATAAGCATTTTCTTCATAGCGCCCCAACATTTCCAGTTCGCGGTCGCCGGTAATCAGATGTAACGGAGGTGTATCTGCCCCCACGTAGTAAAGCGGGGCATATTCATCAACGACTGGCTGGGTTCCGGGAATGCCTCGTTCAGCACGGATCGTAAAATGTGTAATGGTGTGGCCGCTAAACGGCACAAGGCCGGCAATCTGAACCGGTTTTATATCGTATGGCAACAACCAACGGGGATCGAGGCCAACCATCATGGTCAAATAACCACCTGCTGAATGTCCGGAAACCACAATCTTTTCAGGAGAACCTCCATACTGGGCTATGTGTTTGAAGACCCAGGCCACTGCTGCTGCAGCATCTTCAATGTAAGCAGGGCATTTCACCCGGGGACTTAGCCGGTAATTCACAGCAACAACTCCTATGCCCTGATTTTTTAACTGCTCCGGAATAAACTTTTCACCCCCGGTAATTCCTCCTCCATGAAACCAAACCACCGTTGCAAACCCGGATTTTCCTTCCGGCACGTAAACATCCAGGCGGCAACGCTCTTTCATATATTCATCCAGAGCATCGCCCGATCGGTATTGTATATTCGTTTCTGTCCGGTATTTTACCAGATCCTGTGCATTCAGGATGAACGATTGTGTAAAAAAAGCAAGGCAAAAAATCAGGAGTAAAGAGATACGGCTCATGTCTGTTGTATTTGTTGGTTTGCCAACGAAAATAATACTTTTAGTCTACACTTCTCCACTCCGGGCCGGTTATAATAGCACAAACCCGATGAGCCACCACGTTCAACATGGCTCCAGCAAACAAAACATTAGCAGAACCGATAAACGGCCACGTGCAACCTGTTTATTAACCCAAAATCAAACCATCGGGTATTTTTTGAAGATTTCTTCTGATTTCATCAGAATATCAATATACTGCGCCCGCTGGTATGTGAACGGATCTTTCATGTTCTTGCGCGAAAGTTTCCCTTTAAAATCATTCAGCGTTTGGTATCCTTTCTTGTCCATCCAGGCATTGATTCCTTCCAAAACTTTAGCAATATGGCTTGGTTGATTCTTGTAAATGGCCGAAACCATTTGCACTGCATCGGCCCCGGCCAGGATCAAACGAATAACATCTTCGGATGTATAAATACCCCGGCTTGCACAGATTTCCGACGCAATGTTCCCATAAAGCAATCCGGCGTAGCGGAGGGCCAACTGATGGTCGCGTTCCTGGCTCAGTTCCCATGGGAACTGAAATTCTTCGGTCTCAATATCAATTTCCGGCTGGAAGAACCGGTTAAACATGACTAAACCGTTGATATCAGCTTCATCCAATCTTTTAAGGGCATCTCTAAAAACCCAATGTTAATATATTTGTTTAATTGTTAATATTTTAAGCATGGGATATATGGTTAGATTGCCTATTTTACAGTACAAAAAAGAGCAACAATGAAGAATATCAATATGCTAGGCCTATT
>JAJUGZ010000159.1 GCA_029265715.1 Bacteroidota bacterium | reverse complement strand
TTTGCTTGGTTTGAAAGCTATCGAAGGCTTAGTAAAGACTTTGAATATCTAACAGATACAAGCGAGGCCATGATTCAATTTGCTATGATTAAACTAATGCTTAATAGAATTCAAAAATAAAATTTAAACAGTCTCTAAATAGAAAAGATAAGAAGTAACTTTAGTACCAAGTTGTGTACGACTAAACTCACAAAAATGACAAATAAAGAAATTGCAATTGATTTTTTGATGCTGGCCTCGAAAAGACGTGCCCGCGAAGCTTTTGGTAAATATGTTGGCGATGGGTTCAAACACCATAATGTCTATTTTAAAGGAGATGCCGAAACGTTGATCGGCGCTATCGATGACAATGCAGCTCAGTCGCCCGATAAAATCTTTGATGTGAAGAGGGCTTTGGAAGATGGTAATTTGGTTGCCGTGCATTCTCACATCCGGCAAAACCCGAAAGATCTGGGGGCCGCAGTTATGCATATTTTTCAATTCTCAGGCAATAAGATTGTCGAGATGTGGGATTTTGGTCAGGCTGTTCCCGTAAAAACAGTTAACGAAAACGGGCTATTTTGATTCGGGACTCTAAAAAACAACCCCCGAAAGTTTTGACTCTGCCGGGGGGTGTTTTCGTAGATGGCCATCTGATTAGTTCAAATCATGGGGCTTTTCTTTTTCTTTTGATTTGTCGATCAGATTATTGATTACATGAGTGGTCCATATCGGCATGACTTTTTTCAGAATTTCATTGTCTGCAATATTTTTCAGAGAGAACTGTTTCATCCAGGAATACAGGTCGTCGTCGTTGTAAACCCGATTGATGTCGTGCCCTTTATTCTGGAGCCTGGTAAATTTTACATTGTCGGCATGTTGTTTCCGGAGAGCATCAACCATTTCCTGCGAACGGCGGATTGGGACGACATTGTCGGCTGTGCCATGAAATACCCAGGTCGGGATATTACTGATTGTCGAAGCCCACTGAGGTTCGCCGCCACCGCACAACGGAGCTATTGCTGCAAAGCGGTCGGGCATGCGAAGAGCTAGCGCCCATGTACCAAAACCGCCTAAGCTCATGCCGGTTAAATAAATTCGGGTGCTGTCGACCCGAAGTTTTGAAGCAACTTCTTCGTAAACCGGGTCGAACCAGTTTTCCGAAGCCCAGTTTTTTTTCCACGGGCATTGGGGAGCAACCACGATGCAGTCGAGTTTTTTACCTTTCGATAGGAAATAAGGTAATCCATATCGCTTTACACTTTCCAGGTTGTTGCCACGGGCCGATGCGCCATGGAGATAAAAAATAACCGGCCAACTTTTGCCGGGAATGCTGTCATAATTTTCAGGAACGAACAGCAGGTATGGGTATTTTACGCGTTTTAATTCATTGCCTGCAAGCGAACGGAGAGGTGAAACAAGCCCACTCAGCAGGCCGATCACAAGCATAATGACGATTTTTTTAGAATCTTTCAACATCCGGTTCAATTTGTTTTGCGGTATGAATTTAAGGAAACTCTGCCGATGAAAAAAAATATTAACAAATTTTAAGAACCAAATCTGCTGAAGAATAGTTAGTGTTTGATTGTAATTACCTGAATTATAATGTATTGGTTTTTGTAAAAAATTAATAGTCTAAATTTGAGGTCGGATATAAACTTCTTGATATTATGTTGTATTTATTTTCGCTGTTACTTTAGTCAATTTCTTCGTCTTCATTTTCTATGTGTTTTACGAAGATGACTTTATTATCGCCTTTTGCATAGAAGTTCGGTAGTTCGCTGATTCGTTCGTATTCCATCTTGATGTAGAATTTTCGGGTGGGTTTATAGTCGGGCCTGGATGATGTTTCAACCCAAATGTTCTCACCTCCCATTTCTGCAATTTTATTTTCTGCCATTTTAAGGAGAATCGACCCCAGCCCTTGGTTCTGGAGTTCTTTACTTACAGCGATCCAATAAATGTCCCAGCTGGCACGCGTGCAGGGGGTGGGGCCGAAATTGATGTATCCCAAAACTTTCCCGTCTTGTTCTGCCACATAAAAATAGTACCCGGAACTTTCTCCTTCTGCCAAGAATGTATTTACAATTTCGAGCGCTACATCGATTTCGAAATCATAGAACACCCCGGTTGATTTCAGGATTTCATAAAATGCGTCAATGTCTGTTTTTTTCAGTTGGTTTCGATAATTAAGCTTCATAGGTGATGGAATTATTAAGGTGTTTAATGATTTGTTTAACCACTTCGGTTGGGGTCAACCCGGCTTCGGCTGCAGCAGCGATGAACCCGCTGTCGGGCGAGATGCAAGGGTTACCATTTATTTCGAGCACATAGGGCAGGCCATCGGCTGAGACCCGAAAATCGACCCGAAAGTATCCACATAGCCGAAAAACCTGTCCGCATTCTTTAGCAATCCGGATCAATGAGTCGTGGAGAGCCCGATCGTTAGCCAAGGTATTAAACTGCCGTCGGGTGTGTTGGTATTCAAATGAATCTTCGTGCCATTTGGCCCGGTATCCAAGCATTTTTTCTTTACCTTTCGGAAAATCTTCGAAGATCATTTCTGCAATCGGGTAAACCCTGAAATCTCCATGTGATCCGGTGACGCTCAAATTGAATTCCCGGCCTTCGATAAATTCTTCCACAAAATATTCTTGCGGATTTATAGTCGATATTTTTCGGAGCAAGCCCGGGTCGTCGCCGTTAAAAACAGCATCTTCGTCCAGGTTGACCGAGCCTTCTTCGGAAACGGGCTTGAGTATGTATTTTTTATTTGGATCGAGATTTTGCCCGGCATGAACCGAGAGGAACCAATCGGGGGTTGGAATCCCGAATTGCTTCATCATGCGCTTGGCTAACGGTTTGTTGGTCGTCAGGAACAGAGCTTCGGCTGATACGCCTGAATACGGGATACCTGCAGCGTTTAGAATTGACGGGACCAAATGCAGCAGTTCGCTTTTTTCGAAAACAGTTTCGACCAGATTGAAAACCAAGGCAGGAGCAAGTTCTTTTATTTTATGAATGTCGGAGTATAAATCGTAACCTACATCCATAACCCGACAGGTATACCCTAAATTGGTTAGCGCATTTTCGACCAATTTGACCTGATTGAGCACATCTGCTTCATCCGGTGTTGGATGAGCTGAGATCCGGTTATGTAAAATGATGGCGAGTTGTTTCATCCTTTCTTGAAAATGCGTTTCTCGGCTGTTCTCATAATCTCTGCAATGAGTTGTTGAAAGTTTATCCCATTCATGTGTGCCAGGATTGGCAGGTCGGAGTGATATAAGTTTAGTCCGGCCAGCGGGTTGATTTCCATAAATTCGGGTTTCCCTTTTTCATTGGCTTTCAGGTCGACCCGCCCGGCGTCGAAAGCGCCGATGGCATTCCAGGCCTGAAGGGCAATCTTGGCGCATTGGTCGTACAATTTCCCGGATACGTTCTGATACGAAACAGTGTCTTCGTAATTAGCCTTGTTGTAGAACGAATAAATTTCCGGCACATCCGGATGAAAAATGATCTCCATGACGCCGATTACGCGGGCATCGTCGCCGTTTCCAACAATTCCGGCGGTAAACTCACGTCCGGGCAAATAAGTTTCAACCAACACGGGTTGGCGAAACCGGTTCAGTAGGTCGGTGCAGGCTGTTTTGAATTCGTCATCGGTATTTACCAGCGAGTGTTCGCTGATTCCTTTTCCGGTTCCTTCGGAAATTGGCTTGACGAAAAGTGGAAAATCCGGTTTCTTTTTATCAAGATCGGCTGGCGAACTGACGATGCAGAAATCGGGAGTTGGGATGCCCGAATCGCGTATGATGTGTTTACACAGAGCTTTGTTGAGCGAAACAGCCAGGGTTGCCGGGCCCGAGAAGACATACGGGATTTGCCAGGCATCGAGCAGGGCCGGGACCAGCGATTCGCGACCATCGCCAAACATTCCCTCGCAGATGTTGAAAACCATATCCCACGTTTTCCCTTCGAGCAACTGGCGCATCAGCGCCTGGTGATGACCGATGCGTTCTGTGTCATATCCCAGGTTTTGGAGCGCTGTTTCAATTCCATCAATGGTTTCTTCTTTGTCAAACTCGGCTGTTTCTTCTTCCGAATACCCCATGGACAGATATTCAGACCGCAAGTCGTATGTTAATCCGATTTTCATAGCTGTGAGTTTTGTGGTTAAAAAAGATCAGGAAAAAGGGGGTGTGTTTTATCTCTGTTTTTCTGACCGTTCCGGAGAGGTCTATTCGAAATCCGGATAATAAAAAGTCTTTCCTTCGTAGTTTTTCAGGATAATATTTTCATTTGTTCTACCCTGAAAATAGTCTGGAATGAGCGGAATTTTACCTCCACCGCCAGGTGCATCGATTACGAAATTTGGCACGGCATATCCCGATGTAAAACCACGCAAGCCTTTAATGATTTCCAGCCCTTTGCTAACCGGGGTTCGGAAATGAGCTGAACCCGGAATGGGGTCGCATTGGTAGAGGTAGTAAGGCCTTACCCTGATTTTCAGTAATCCCTGCATAAGTTTTTTCATGGTTTCTACATCGTCGTTAATGTCTTTTAATAAGACTGTTTGGCTACCTAGCGGAATACCGGCGTCGGCCAATCGGGTACAAGCTTCGGCGGTTTCCGGAGTCAGTTCAGCAGGATGCATAAAATGAATGCTGATCATCAGCGGGTGAAACTGTTTCAACATTCTGGTCAGTTCCGGCGTAATGCGTTGAGGCAAAACCACCGGGACTTTTGTACCGATCCTTAGTATCTCTATGTGTGGAATGCTACGGAGTTTGGTTAATAAATGTTTTAACATGGAGGTGGGCATTGTCAGCGGGTCGCCTCCAGAAATCAGGACATCGCGAACCTCCCGGTGCTGGCGGATATACTGAATGGCCTGTTCCCAATCGTGGTTAAAATGTACTTTTTCTTTGGCTACCAGGTGTGTGCGGGTGCAATAGCGGCAATAGGCCGAGCAAAAGCCGGTGGCCAAAAATAAAACGCGGTCGGGATAGCGGTGCACGATGTGGGGAACCGGGCTGCTTGCTTCTTCGTTTAGTGGGTCAGCTTGTTCGCCGGGCGAGAGAGTTAATTCTTCAATGCCGGGGAGCATGGCTTTGCGGATAACCGGACCGCTTTCTGGATTTGTCAGGAGTGATGCGTAATAGGGGGTTACTCGCAGTGGTAAGTGAACTCCGGGTGAAAACAAGACCTGTTTCTCGGTACCTGAAAGTTCAACGAGCGGAGCTAATTGACGGAGAGACGTAAAACTGTTGCGGATTTGCCATTTCCAGTCGTTCCAGTTGTCGGCTGTTGTGCCAGGGAAATGTTTTTGCACAAAAATTTTTGTTGCCTCACTCGGGTTTATTTTTCCTGAGTTTTTGAGTGGCGACGGGCTGAACGGAACAACCCTTTTTTTCTTGTCGCTGACAAGATACCCAAGAGGAACGTCTCTGTCTGAAGAGGCTACTTCCTGCAGTGCGCTAACGTTCATAAATTTTAATTAATATCTTTCTAAGATATTTTTGGTAAAACATTGATTGATAAAGTTTTTGATTACTAAATGAATTCAGTTTAATAATTGCTCAATATTAGAGTATTTTTTGAGTGATTGTTCGGATGTAAATGATTTTTTATGTTGTTATTGCTGTTTTTTTTAATTCTACTTTAACACATTTAAATTTTTAGATATGAGCTGTTTATGTCTCGTTGTCTGATAAGGTGTCGATTGTACATTTGGTCAAAGAATTGTTCTTCGGTCATTTCTTTATAAAGTTTAAAAACGAACCACTTCT
>JAJUGZ010000178.1 GCA_029265715.1 Bacteroidota bacterium | reverse complement strand
GTCTAAGGTAGCCCTGAACACCTCCCAGTCAACATATTGGTTTAGACGTTGTAAGGGATCGCCAAGTTTGGTGAGTTTGTCCATCAGGAAATGATCGTCAAATAGGCCTAGCATATTGATATTCTTCATTGTTGCTCTTTCTTGTACTGTAAAATAGGCAATCTAACCATATATCCCATGCTTAAAATATTAACAATTAAACAAATATATTAACATTGGGTTTTTAGAGATGCCCAAATGGTACTCCCGTTTTTGTAGCCGTACAGAAAGATGTCCACTTTGCCATCGGCATTAAAATCGCCAAGTGTAAAATAATGGTTTTTGGTTGGCCAGGTCGAACTGTACAACAGGGTCAGTGTTGATCCGGAGAAGGTATAAATTTTCACGCCGGTGACTTCAAAACTCCAGATGTCGGCTTTGCCGTCGCCATTGAAATCTCCACTCAGGGTTTGGTCGGCCAAGGTGCTGATGGTCCCGCTACCCCGGAGAATCAGCGATGAAGTGAGCGTTCCGGATGAATTGGCAAGCGAATAGAGTTTCCAGTTTCCGCTCGGGTCATTCAGGAAAATATCATTAACCCCGTCACCATCATAATCGGCCCCGGAAAGTTGGTTGTCGTTTTCCTGTTTGTTGTTTTTGCGCCGGCATTTCCCGTTCATCCCGGTGTTAGACCCGTTCGACATGGTTGTGATGGTTACCGGGGAGCTGAAGGAAGAACCGTTATTGATCATGTAATAAAAGGTAGAAGTCCCGGAATTGACCAGTTCGTACAAAAAATCATCTTTCCCATCGCCGTTAATATCCAGGGCCTGCATGTCATCCAGCTTATTCAGGTCGATGGTTGTAGTTGAAGACAGGTAGCTTGTAAAGTTATCATTGCCGTCGCTGATATAAACTTTAATCCCGGTCCAGGTAGCGTCTTTTGATGCATCGGGCAGGCAAAGAAAATCGGCCTTTCCGTCGCCATTAAAATCGCCGGTACACATTTTCGATTTGTACGTTACATAGGCGTGGGTCGTGTTGTAAAGCGATTGGGCAATAGACACGTTCGCTGGCATTTGGTAGCTGAAAACCGTCGAATTTAGCCGGCTGTTGCCGGTCCCGAACTCAATAACCTCGTTTAGTTCCGAATAGGAATTGTAGTAGTCGGAGGCCATATTGTATTTCAGTTCGTAGGTTTTCACCACGTTGCCGTTGTAGGCCACCGTAATTTTGTCGAGCAGCAGGCGTTGCTGTATCTTCTGCCCTTTCAGGTACGACGTCGTTACGTCGGTCCGCTCCTTGTAGTAAAAGGTAATTATGTTGGGACCGTAGGCAATTTCGGCAGGGTAAACTACGCTGTTGTCTTTTACATACGAGTAACTAATCTGGTTGCCATACCGGTCCTGTGTTTCGGTAATATACCAGCTTAAAACTTCGGTAAACCCATCGATCCGCTGGCGCCCGTCATCGTCGAAACCATAGAAGTTTTTCAGCCCTGATTTGGTATGGGCATAGAATTTTTCCGGACCGTTGCCGCTTGCGTATTCCGATGTTACCCGGGTAAAGCCATCGATTTCGGTCTGGTAGGTTGCCTGGTGGTAGCCGTAAGTCCCGCCGGTAAGCACCAGCCGTTGTCCGTCGAGGGTAAACTTATCGTTGTAGTCGAGCTCAACCCCACGGGCAGCCCCGTCGTTGTAGTAATTCTGCCCGGTGCGGCTGATCACCGAGATGCCTCCGATCTGCCAGCCGTAACCGGCCACGCCCGGGCCCGAGTTACTGGAATAAACCAGCGAGATAGACGGGGCCAGCCCGTTAACCCCCGGCAAAACGTCGATGGGGATGGTGTAAGTGGCTCCTCCGGCCGGGTTTACATCGAATCCCCCCTGGGTGGCCCCAACCAGATAAGACGTATTTAATGTCCGGCTGGCCGGGTCAACCGGCGGATAGGAGTACGAGATGCTCCCGCCTACAACGGGGTTCACAATCTCGGCGGTCATAGAGCCGCCATTGGGCGTATAGGCATAGTTGGCCAGCAGCGATATGCTGTTGCGGGCTTGGTGTGCCTGGTTACCGCTTTCGGCGGTCGACAGGGAAATATCAAATTCCTGTCCCCGAACGGCTTGTATTTGTATCCCCAAAGCCACCAACAAGATGGGAATAAACTGTTTTAATTTCATTAATAAAATGGGTTTAAATTTTTTTTATGAATGTTATTGCCCCGGAAGCATTTTATCAATTCTGCCGGCGGCTCAATAAACCGACCACGAATTTGTGGCGGTTGTACCAGGGTTAATCTTTTGAATTAGATATCTGATTAGTATGAGATGCCGGGTTATAAACCCAGAGGGTTTAAATGTTTATAGAGAATTAATTGGGTAAACAGATACAACCCAGGATGGGGTCGGCCCCAACCCTGCGCTTAATAACTATAAACATTTAATGCCTTGGCATCATCAAGGTATTTGCCACAATACTCTTTCAATTAATCTTTCAGGATTTTCCACTCCGAAGTCTGTTCGCCTATCGAGATTCGCAGAATATACATCCCTGCAGGCTGGCTGCTTAGGTCGAGCTCGGTAAACTCATCAGTAACCGCCATCTTTTGGAGCAGAGCCCCTTGCATGGAATAAATCCGCAGGCTGGCCGGGGCCTCGCCTGTCCGGGGTATTTCAACCTTTAGTTGCCCTTTGGTCGGGTTTGGGTAGATCTTTATTTTACGTTGCCCGATCTGGTCTTCGAGCGCTTTTTCGTTTTGGCGGGCCACGAGGGTATCGCCCGGAATGGTAGCGCTTTTCAGGCTGATAATAGCGCGGGTTACCCGGTTGCCACTATCGTCGTAGGTAAACTCGTAAGAGGTTTGTGCTTTCCCCGAAACGGCGCCAGCCAACACCAGGAAAAACGATGCTATAAAAATGTATATGAATTGTTTCATGGCGTGCTCTACTTTTTTTCCAGTTTGGATATCCGTTCTTTCAGAGCCTCCAGTTCGGCCTGTTGTTCCTGGTAAGCTTTAATCAGGACCGGGATAAGTTCCATGTAGCGGACACCCAATGTACCGTCTTCCTGGGCTGCTACTATTTCAGGAAAAACCTCCTGAAGTTCTTGGGCTATAAGCCCGTATTGGGCAGGGCTTTCCTGAATTCTGGGTTCGGCTGTTGTTATCTCCTTGCTGATATTCAATGTGTAGGTGACCGGTCTGAGCAATTTCAGTTTATCGCCCATACTGCTCAGGTCTTTTACATTCGTTTTGTATTTTGAGTCGGATAAAATAACAGGCGAATAAGAGAAATAAGCATTCTGCGCAAAAATTGAAGTCCACATGCTTCCATAATTGCCCAATGATGCCGAAGAAAGGGGGTACAAATTCCCTCCCGAAATAAGAATTGAAGAACTGCCATCAGAAAACCGGACAGCTCCCGACACATCGAGCCGATAGGCAGGGCTGGCGTTGTTTATCCCTACATACCCGCTGCTGTTTACTTTAATCTGCGCGAAAGCGCCCATGGTACATGTTACAAAACTCAAAATGAACAGGGATAGATACTTTTTCATAATTTTAACTGATTTTTTGGGAGCTCTGGCTCCCGGTTAATAAAAATTGTTATTTGTTGCCCTGTCCGGTGTGTGAGACCAGGCGGGGCTTTGTTTTTTTGTTCGTTTAAACCTGACAGGTTTTCGAAACCTGTCAGGTTTAAACTGACCCGGGGCGTTTTCCGACAAAAAATGTGAGGGAACGGATTTGTTGACAGCCAGCAGCTG
>JAJUGZ010000047.1 GCA_029265715.1 Bacteroidota bacterium | reverse complement strand
TTTGCTTGGTTTGAAAGCTATCGAAGGCTTAGTAAAGACTTTGAATATCTAACAGATACAAGCGAGGCCATGATTCAATTTGCTATGATTAAACTAATGCTTAATAGAATTCAAAAATAAAATTTAAACAGTCTCTAAATATACCACCGGCCTCTAAAATTTCTATAAAACAATCTATTGAACCTTCAATTGGATTGGATTCTCAATTTTTTCGGCTTCCTCGTTTATATACGCTTCAAAATTGGAGAGATCATTCCATTTGGGATTTTCAAGCCCCCAAACAGCAAAGAAATAATGCCTGGCCGGAACGCCGTTCTGAATCTTCTGCGCTTCGTAATAGGTATCCGAAACAACAATACTAAACTCTTTCGACGGCACTGTTGCATAACCTAAGTTGAAATAGTTGATGTTTGTTGTTCGTCCGACCTTAGTCAACTCGTCTCTTTTCAATAAAACGGCCATACCTAACACATCGTTGTTCAACGATTGCGAATCGAGCGTTGCGATGGCATAAGATAGTTTCCCGGCGTCAAACTGCACAGGTTCTTTCGTCAAGCGGCTGGTCACAATTCCGGTGGCCAACTGCTTTTCGCCGGTAAAGCCGGTCACGGTTACATCCGACTGAAACCAATATTTGTTCGGATAAATCGAGATGCGCTCAACGGCCTCCAGATTTTGACCGGCCACATGCCAACCTTTGTATTTCAAATCGAAAACCGAACGTACCGGGCCCTCAACAACTTTCTGATATTCGTACGAATCGGTTGATCCCAGCCGGTAAAGCGAATCGGCTTCAAGCAGCGCCAATCCGCCCGAGCCCAACGAGCTTCCACAATGCAGGATGTCCATTCCCCAGTCGGCCAGCACATGATAATCTCCTAATTCCGGGGTATGGACCTTATCCAGGATCATTCCCGGTTTTAGCTTGCCAAACAAATCTTTCACGTTCCGGCAATCGGCATAAACACGAAAGGCCATTTTTTCGTTTTCCCAGCCAACGCCTTCTCCCTGAGCAATGGGAGGAAAAGCATCCAGCCCGTTGGGCACTACGTAGTGGTCAACCTCTTCGAACGTACCATCTTCTTTTGGAATGCCCAGGCGAAGGTTTGTCCGCTTTTCGAATTGTGGATATTCTGTTGCCGGTACATTTTCTACGGTCAACGACAATTCTTCTGAAGCTTTCAAACTCACGGTAAAAACCAGCTCGTCCCATTTCCCGTCGCCATCCAAATCGTCGGCCTGAGACGGAACAAACGTGCCATTTAGCTTTAAGGCCGGAAGAGTTCCTTCGGCAGCCGGGCCAAACATCGACTCGAACTGGGCTCGCCCCACGACAATTGTTTCATCGGGCCGGTCGTTTGCCTGTGGATTAGTCAAAACCAAAATATTCTTTTTTGAGCAGGATGCTATACCGATCAAAAGTATAAATGCTATAACAATAAGTTGTCCTGTCTTCATCTGTGGAATTTGTTTTTAAATTGTCAAAACGCCTATGGAAGTTCGTTTTCGCCTTTTACGTAGCCAAAGTTGGCCAAAATACCTCCGTCGACATACAATACGTGGCCATTTACAAAATCGCTTGCTTTTGAAGCCAGGAAAAGGGCAGCATGACCAACATCTTCAGGTTCGCCCCAACGACCAGCCGGCGTGCGGGTCATCACCAAATCATTGAATGGGTGCCCCCCCTCGCGGATCGCGGCAGTTTGCGAAGTAGCAATGTATCCGGGGCCAATGCCGTTGATCTGCAAATTATATTTTGCCCATTCGCAGCACATGTTGGCAGTCAATAATTTCAAACCTCCCTTGGCGGCTGCATAAGCCGACACCGAATTACGGCCATACACACTCATCATCGAGCACATGTTGATGATTTTTCCGCTACGTTTTTCGATCATCGAAGGAGCAACGCGTTTTGAAACAATCAGCGGGGCTATCAGGTCAACGTCGATCACTTGTTTGAAATCGGCAACCGGCATGTCCAAAATCGGAATCCGTTTGATAATTCCGGCGTTATTGACCAGGATATCAATTGTACCAACTTCTTTTTCGATGATGGAAATACCGTTATCCACATCAGCCTCGTCGGTAACATCGAAAACAACGGTAAACACATCAATTCCGTCTTTAGCATATTCTACCTTGCAGGCATCCAATTTTTCCTGCGACAAATCATTTACACAGATTTTGGCTCCGGCTTTTCCAAGCGTTTTTCCGATTGCCATACCAATACCGTGGGTTCCACCGGTAATCAGGGCTACTTTTCCTGTTAAATCAAATAATTCGTTCATAGTATAAGATCTATAAAATATTTTATTAATGAATTTACAAACCGGTTTTATCTTTTATTACTCGTCCCATGCCCGATAAACCTGTCTTTTAACCTCTCTGGGTATAAAGAGGGGGCGCATCGAAGATGCGAGAGCGGTGAATATTGGGAACAAATAAAATTTAAACAGTTTTTAAGTTTATTTTAATTCGTTTGGTTGCACAATATCCATATCAGAATAGTCAAGGTTTTCGCCGGCCATACCCCAGATAAAGGTATAATTGCTGGTTCCTGCGGCTGAGTGAATTGACCAGTTTGGCGAAATGACTGCTTGTTCGTTTACCATCCAGATATGGCGGGTTTCCTGAGGCTGTCCCATAAAATGGCAGACAGCCTGTCCCTGAGGAACTTCAAAATAGAAATAAACTTCCATACGGCGACTGTGCGTATGGGCAGGCATGGTGTTCCAAACACTACCCGGGCGCAACTCGGTCATCCCCATCTGAAGCTGACAGGTTTCTACAATTTTACTGATGAGCAACTGGTTAATCTGGCGTTCATTCGAGGTTTGCTGTGAGCCCATCTGAAGTACATTGGCATCTTTCAAGGTAATGTGGCGGGTTGGCAATTCTTTGTGCGCCGGTGTTGAATTCATATAAAAACGGGCTGGCCGAGCCGCATCGTTCGACTTGAAGACTACCGATTTTGTACCTTTCCCGACATAGAGGGCTTCTTTGAACGCAAGCAAATATGCTTTACCGTCGAGCTCAACAACTCCGTCGCCGCCTACATTGATAATCCCCAGCTCACGACGTTCGCAGAAATAGTTCGCTTTCAGCGGATCAATTGTCTTCAATTCCAGCGCTTCATTAACCGGGACTGCTCCACCAGTAATATACCGGTCGTAATGTGAATATACCAGATGGATTTTATCGGCTTCCATCAATTTTTCAATCAAAAATTCCTTCCGCAGTTTCTCGGTATCGTAATTTTTTACATCCTGATAATGAGCTGCAAAACGTTCTTCAAATAAAATTTCCATTGAATTCAATTTTTAGTATTTGTTTGTAAACGTATTAAATCGGTTATTCGAAAAGAGCAAATCAAAGTTCATTTTGACGTACAAATATAAATGTTTCACAAAAAGAATGCAATCGATTGCATTTTATTTTTATTCTCATCGCCGAAAACGAAATATTTAGCATATTTGTAGAAAATTAATGGTTAATGAACAAGAAGACTGAACCGACTATTCACGATATTGCGCGGGAGTTGAATATTTCAGCTTCAACCGTATCGCGTGCTTTAAATAATAATCCCCGTATAAGCCAGAAAACCAGGGACAAAATTAAAGCAGCTGCTGATAAATTAGGTTATCGTCCCAATACGATTGCGTCAAATCTCCGGAACCAAAAATCGAATACCATCGGAATTGTTGTGCCAATGATCAACCGCCATTTCTTTTCGTCGGTCATTAGCGGCGTCGAAGATGTTGCATTTAAAGCTGGCTACAATGTTATCATTTCCCAATCGAACGACAATTTTTCAAAGGAATCGACCATTGTCCATTCTCTCTTTTCAAACCGTGTCGACGGACTGATTATTTCTATTGGCATGCAAACGCAAACATTTGCCCATCTCGAACTTTTTATCCGGAAACACATTCCATTGGTATTTTTCGACCGCGTTGTCGACGAAATTGATGCAGATAAAATTGTGGTTGATGATTTTGGCGGGGCATTCCAGGTCACCCAACATCTGATCGATCAGGGGTGCCGTCGTATTGCCCACATTGCCGGCCCTCAAAACCTGAAAATTTATACCGAACGAAAACGCGGATACCAACAAGCCCTTTCTAAAAACGGCTTATCCGTTGATCAAACGCTTATCCTTTATAATAACCTGACAGCCGAAGACGGACAAAAAGCCATCCGCCAACTCTTATCGCTCCCCAATCCGCCCGATGCCATATTCTGTGCAAACGATACCACGGCACTGAGCGTAATGATTTTTCTGCGCGACAAAGGGATTAAAGTTCCTGAAGACGTGGCGTTGTGCGGATTTAGCAACGAGCCTTTTTCAGAGTTTGTGTCTCCGTCTATTTCAACCATCAAGCAACCCGGATTTGAAATGGGACAAAAAGCAGCGGAACTTCTGATTGACCAAATTGAAAAGAAAGGTAAAACCGAGCGAAAACACCAGACATTTGTAATGCCAACCGAATTGATTGTCCGCCAGTCCTCCTCGCGCAAATAGTTAATTTCTGCCTGGCAAAGCTTTCCGGAAACTTTTCCATTCAGAGACATTGGTTTATTGTAAAAAGGCTATTTTTACATTCAATTAAACCTAACAACCAACTCTCATGGAACGACGCAAATTTTTAAAAAGCACAGCAACAATGGCTGCTGTTGGAGCCACAAGTATTTCTTATGCATCAGGGAAAATGCCTGCAACCGAAAAAGAATTTTATGAAATGCGGGTTTATCAGCTACCTGGTAACGCCGGAAAAGTCGAATTAGAGAAGTACCTAACTGGTGCTTTGCTGCCTCTGTTGGAAAAACACGGTGCCCGTTTAGGCGCATTCGAAGAATTAGACATGGAAGAACCTCCCAGAATTTATATCCTGCTCATTTTCCCCAATGCCCAAACGTATCTGACTCTTCAGGAGAAGTTTGGCACCGATCAGGAATATTTGGAGAAAGCCAAAAACTATTTCGAATTACCCGCATCTAAGCCGGTTTTCGAACGCTACGAAACATTCCTGATGGAAGCCTTTGATGCAATCCCTCAACACCGAAGTCCGGATAAAAATCGCGGATTAATAGAGCTTCGCACTTATGAAAGTTATAACGAAGGCGCCGGATTACGAAAAATTGCGATGTTTAATAACGAAGAGTTGCCTTTATTTGACAAGGTAAACCTTCATCCGGTTTTTTTCAGTAAAATACTGGCCGGCAAATACATGCCTGCATTAATGTACATGCTTTGGTTTAACAACATGGACGAGCGCGAAGCTAACTGGAAAGTTTTCCGCGAAAGTGAAGAATGGAAAACCATGTCGGCAAAAGATATTTATGCTGACACCGTAAGTAAAGTGCATAAAAAATTCCTAAAACCGCGTCCCTATTCTCAAATTTAAAATGATGCGAGCCATTCTAATCTTTTTGTCAGCCATCATTTTAAGCAGTGGCTGCACCAGCACCCGGTATATTACCGACAAGAGAAGCCGCGAAACACAACATTCGCTGCAAAAAAGGAGAACCGCCCGAAATATCGGGCAAGTGGCAATCGGTTTTTTTGAAATGATTTTTGCCGCCACAACCGGCGTTGAAGTTGAAGCTAACAATACCGAAAGAAGATACCGGCATTTTAAAGTTGGCAACCGTTCGGCTGATACCTTGTATGTGAACATGGTGACCGACATTCAATGGAAAGACTCGCTTTATTGTGATGTGATGGGACTTGTGCTCCCTCCGGCCCAAAAGCAGCGGCTTCTGCTTCCCTATCCGGCGACTTACAATGTATATTTCCGGACAGCTTGGTCTGATGAAGAAAAGATTGAAATACGAACCGACAGTTCCCTGAAAAAACTCTATTTATCGCCCGGTCTTACTATGCCTAAGGATTAAAAAAACAGCCGCAAAAATTCATCTGCAGCTGTTATTCACACTATAACCAAAACAATTTATTTGTTGAAAAACGGAACCTCATATTCCAAACTGGGCGATCCTCCTTCAATCAAAGGCCACCCATTTTCCCATTTCACTTCATCAAGCATCAGCTTTCTTCCCTGTGGTTTTGTTTTATCAACCGCGTGGTACAAAATCCAGGTTTTGCCATTGTCGTCGGTAACAATTTCCGAATCGTGCCCAGTCCCTACAAATCGGTTGTTCCCCCGGATAACTACTTCGTGGCGGTTGTTCATCATATCCTGCCCTATTTTATTCAGGTAAGGGCCCATCAAACTTTCTGATCGCCCCACAACAGTGTTGTACGTGCTGTTAACCCCTTCGCAGCAAGAACCAACCGATGCAAACAAATAGTAATAGTTATCTTTCTTGTAAATGTAAACTCCTTCATAAGCAGTTCCGGCTATTTGTACTTTTTCGGCTCCATTTTTCACAGAAAGGCCGTCGGCTGATAATTCAACGGCATATATTCCTCGAAAACTTCCCCAAAACAGGTATTTACGACCGCCTTCTTCGATATAAAACGGGTCGATCGAGTTTTGCACACCAATTTCATTACTCCGGAAGAGTTTGCCTTTATCGGTAAACGGGCCTTCGGGTTTATCGCTCACCGCTGCTCCGATCCCGCAGGTCCACTCGCCACCCCAAACCGACATGGCGTAGTAGAGTACATATTTCCCGTTGATATTATTAATGTCCGGGGCCCAGATGCCGCCATTGGGTTCAAAAGTAGGACGGGTTTCGTTGCTAAAGGCTGTTCCAATCAGGCTCCAGTTTACCAAATCAGACGACTTCAGGATCGGAACATTATGAATGTCTTCGGTTGCATACAGGTAAAAGTTGCCATCGCCGGCCTTAATGATCGTGGGATCTGGCAAACTATACGTAGTCAATGGATTTTTGTATGTTTTTGTTTCCGGTCCATCAGCGGCTTCATTGCTTTTTCCACAGGCCAACACGGTCAGTGAGATCAAAAATCCGGAAGTAATAGCAGACAATCGGTTCATTTCTTTAATTGATTTATTTTACCACAGGAAATGCCGAAATTCTCAACCGGGCGGCCCCCATCGGAACCAATGTTAACGCTTCAATCGGGCCTGAAGCTTTAGCCGGATACGCAGGCAAAACATCGACCAACCCATTTTTGTCGATGCCCCACGACGGAATCTGGCGGCCTTTGGTTTTCAGCTCGATGGGCGCATTGGCCAACGAAAACGGATAATTATCAGCCGGCCACTCTTTACGGACCACTTCAAACGAAGCCTCCGGTTTTTTATCATCCAGTATCAGCCCGAAGTTCCAGGGCGATTTGGCTACAATCTCATAGGCCGGCCATTTTTTTTGATCGGCCCCGGCCTGCCACTTCGAATCCCAGATAGCAGTTTCAATGCTGCTCATTTTGTTGTATTCTTCTTCCACTTTCAACGAGAATGTCAACGGTCCATAGTTGACTGAAACACTGTTTTGATTGACTTGCCAGGTACGGAGCGAAATTTCCATTGGCAAAGTCAGGGTAATTTTATCGCCATCGGCCCACTCGCGGTCAACCCGGATGTAACTATCCGGCGTTGCAACTACATTTACATTCGTATCATTGATTTTCAGGCTGGCTTTTTTACACCATCCCGGAACGCGCAGGTAAAGTGGAAATTGAACATTTTTAGGGGTATTCAGGGTAAATCGTACGGTCTCTTCAAACGGATAATTGGTTTCTTCGGTTAACCGGATCTCTGTTCCCTCGCCTACTTTGGCTGTTGTAACGCACGAGTTGTACATGATTGCCCCTAAGCCATTGTCGTTGCTGGCCATAACCAGGTTCTGGAGATAATAAGGCAAGGCATGCCCGTGGTTATGCTGGCAACAGCGGCTGCTAAAGGGGTTCATAGCCAGGAAAGGCCCTTCGTTGGCAATACCCGGCGCATGATTTTTCCCATCGGCCACAACGCCATTCGGACTTGTGATATAGCGCAAAGCCTTCATATCGGGAGTAAATGCAGCCACAAAACTATTGAATAAAACATCTTCGCAGTTATCGGCCCAAAGCGGGTCGCCCGTGATGCGGGTCAAAATTCCGTCAGAGGTCATCTGCTCGGCAAATCCACAGGTTTCGGTCCCCTGGCGCGGATCGATATATCCCATACGGGCATTTTCGTCGGAACCAAACATACCACCCGGCACTTGACCAAAGGTTCGCCGGATCAGAAAATAATTGTTATAAGTTGCATACAAATGAGCCGAATCGCCGGTTTGCATATAATAGGTTGCCGGTTCGCGGAAACACTGGGCAATATTCACATTGTGCCAGTTCGGTAAACTCGATTGCCGCATCCAGTTTGCTGTATTCCGGTGAATTTTCTGGGCCAGGTCGAGCAACCACTTTTTGCCAGTTATATTGTACAGCCAATAAACGCTGTAGAGATTGTCTCCGCCACGGCTTTTTTCCCAATAGCTGGTTAAGAATTCGTTTTCCGGCACATTCAGTTCAAACCGAAAATAGCTTTCCATAAATTTCAGAACACGCGGATCCTGCGTTTTTTCGTAATAGTTTTGAAGGGTGAAAAGCGCCAACATATTCGACCAGTAGTCTAGCTGATGGGTTTCTCCGGAACGGACTTCGGGGCCAAACCAGCCGCTGTCTTTCTGACTTTTCAGGATGGCCTCGATCCAAACCATGGCTTCTTTTTTCATATCTACATCGTCGAAAATAAACGCCATATCGGAATAACCTCGCAACCAGTAAGGAACTTCCTCCCACCCGTGTTCGCCGCCTTCCGAAAGCCAGGCATTGTTATTTTTATCGAGCCAGGCGCTAATTTCGCCCAGATGACCGCACAATCCATCTTTCTGCAATTCGAGCAGTTTCAGTATCCACCCTTGAGGCTGGATAGCCCCGAGCGGCAATTTGATGAAACTGGCCGGCTTCAAAGGCTGACGGTTGCCGGGGTAATACGCATTTTGTGCCTCCATGACCGGACGATTAACCACCGATACTCCGGCTGCATTTTTATCTGTATGGCATCCTGAGAATACCAGAAACAACAAAATTCCGGCAATCGTCAGGGGGATATGTTTCTTCATTTGGTACAAGCGTTTAAAATAGTTGGTTTAGGTTAGAACCTGTCTAAATTTTAGTTGTCCCCCATGCTCACCCCTGTCGCATCGTCGATGCGACACCTCTCTCTATACATAACATAGAGAAGACCGGTTTAGCGGGCTTGGGGTGAGTGAAAAATGATAAAATCGAGTTTAAAATTTTTCGATAACCTAAATTTAAACAGTCACTTAGTTTCATCTGTAAATAATTTGTTTTTAAGTTGTCAGATGGAATAGCCATGATCCGGTTATTGTTTTCATTATCTGCTGGTGTTTGCAAATCATGGCTATTTCATCCGTATAAATTTTCAATGTTGGTTCGTACAATTTTCGTAACAGCTTTTGCTTTTCAATCTGAATTCCAACGGATGGAATAGCCATTTATACATTTCCGGTTTGTGCGGGCTTTAGCACACATGGCTATTTCATTTATTCAGGGAATTGCAAACCGCCTGATTTGCTTTATGCAGTTTTTCCTCGCTCAGTTTGATAACCTTCCGGTCGTAGGTCATCAACCCGTTCACTTCAACCTCAACGTCGGTTGTCTGGGTATAAACAGCAGCCGAATAACCAGCCGGGACCAACGATTTCAGGATGTCGACCATACGCAAATAAGCATCGGTAGCTTCCTCCGACGATTTGTACTGAACGTATCCCCAGTTACGTGCTTTTTCCCAGACATGATCTTCGAAAACCAGCCCGATACCACCAAACTCGCCAACCACATTGGCGCGTTTCGAGTCGAACAATCCCATGCGCGGCTCCGGATAACTATGCATATCGAGAATATCTCCCACATCGTAATGATTCCCGCCGCTGGCCGGGTTTACCAAACGCGACGGATCGTAATTTTTCGTCCATTCAACAATTTCTGGGGTTTTAAACTGCCCCCATGCTTCGTTAAACGGAACCCAAACAACAACCGAGGGGTTTGAAACCGCAAGGTCCATAATCTCTTTCCATTCGCGACGATAGTTTTCTTCAGATTGGGCGCTGCGTTGCATTTCCTGTCCATCGAAATAGTTCCGCTGCTGCCACTGCGGAGAACGATCGCCGCTCGGCATATCCTGCCAAACCAGAATCCCTTCTCGGTCGCAATGGTAATACCAACGGGCCGGTTCAACTTTCACGTGTTTGCGGATCATATTATATCCAAAATCTTTGGTTTTTTTAATATCGAACAGCAGCGCTTCGTCGGTTGGGGCTGTATACAACCCATCGGGCCACCATCCCTGATCGAGCGGACCAAACTGGAAATAGTCTTTGTTGTTAAGCTGCATGCGGACAATACCGTTTTCGTCGCGGTTGGTCGAGATTTTGCGCATCCCGAAATAACTTTTAAGCTTATCGCCAGCCAGGCCGTTGCGAACAATGGCAACTTCCAGATCGTACAAAAATGGCATTTCGGGGCTCCATAGTTTGGCATCCGGCACTGCCACACTCACTTCCTGACCGACAGCAGCCTTCCCGGAACCAATCAGCTTCCCGTTGTCAAGTACTTTTACTTCAATCATGTCAGACGGCAAAGTTCCTTCAGTCGAGGCCAAAACCGACACGTTTCCCCCGTCGATATTGGGAATAATTTTCAAATGAGCAATGTAAGCCTGATCAACCGGTTCGAGCCAAACGGTTTGCCAGATTCCGGTTACTGGCGTGTACCAGATCCCCTGCGGACGACTAACCTGCTTCCCACGCGGCTGATATCCATGATCGGTGGGGTCCCATACTTTGACAACTAATTTCTGAGCTTTATCTTTCACCAAAAAAGCCGTAATATCCAGGCTAAAAGGCGTATATCCGCCTGTATGGGTTCCCACTTTGATGTCGTTGAGCCAAACATCAGCTTTCCAGTCCACGGCGCCAAAATTCAGGAGTATTTTTTTGTTTTTCCAGGCAGCCGGGACCGTGAATGTACGCTGATACCACAACTCATTGTCTTCGCCTACTGTTTTTTGAACGCCTGACAAGCTCGACTCGATGGCAAACGGGACCAATATTTTCCCATCGAAACGATCGGGCAGGTTACCACCCTTCGGGCGAATGGCGTAATCCCAAAGGCCGTTCAGGTTTTGCCACTGTGGGCGCTCCATCTGCGGACGTGGATACTCAGGAAGCGGATTGGCCGGGTCAACTTTTTCGGCCCATGAAGTTTTTATCCGGTCTCCGGCCGGTTTCCAGGGTTGGGAGAACCCCAGACTTACCAGACAAACCAGTAAGCCCGTAAAAAAGAATCTTACCATGATTTATGATTTAGTTTATAGGTTTTTTCTTTCAATGAAGCAGTGATACAATTTTCAGGTATTAAAATTAATGTACAACAGCGATTAATCTACTTATTATTTTCTAACATCCTGATAAAATATCCACCCACAACCGACCGGGCCTGAAAGCCTACCTGACGGGCATCGGTTGTTTCAAACCAATCGGTCATCGGAACCCGGTCCGGAGTTTCGGTCACAAACTTGTACAACGGGTCGATAAACTTCCGGAACGTCTCCTGATCATTTGCCAGCGTAGCGGTCCAGACAATCCAGTCTGATTTTGAGTAAGTTTTTCGATTATCCAGAGGCAAACCATAGGTATTTTGTTGGGTCAGATAGTAGGCAACCTCTTTTTCGGCCACTTCGCGGGGGAAAATATTCAATCCGAGCAGCTTGTCCCAAACTAAGTTGTATTTCTGGCTCCAGGTTCCGGGCTGATCGAACGTCAGACGGAAATGATCGCCATCGTTGGCCATCTCAACCCATTTGGCAGCCATTTTTTTGGCCAGGGATGTATATTTTTCAGCCACATCTGTTTTTCCAAGCATTGCGGCCAATTTGCCATAACCGGCAATACCCATGATGGCTTTCACCGACAAATTGGTATTATGTGCAAAATGTCCGGCAAAATCGTCGGTACACAACTGGTTTTCCGGGTCAAGCCCATTCTGGATCAGGTAATCGCCCCAAACAGTCAACACATCCCAGTGTTTTTCGGCATACGAAGCATTTCCTTCAACCTGCGCGATAGCCGCTGTTAAGACCAGCATGTTGCCACATTCTTCAACCGGCATGTCTCCGCCATAGGTTTGCCCGTTGGCAAGCGGATAAGTTCCGACATCGTGGGCCGCAAAAGGCTTGTTCCACTGCCCGCTTTCAGAATAGTAGAAGATCGGGTTCATCATTCCTTTCAGCAACTCCGGATTATATTTCAGAAAAAGCGGAGCCGATGGATAGGTTACGTCAACAGTTCCGATTGAACCATTACTGAAATTTTCTTTCGATAAAAACAGGGTATTCCCTTCTTTATCTTTTAGCAGTTTGTGTGCGGCAATCGCCTGACGGAAGGCCAACACACAAAGCTTTGCATAATTGTCACCGCCAGCAGCTAAAGCCTCGCCCCAAAGTTGATTGTCGAAATCGGTACAGGCCTTACACAAGTGGCTGTATTCAGCCCAGGCAGCTTCCAACGCGTCGTCCATGGTAACCAAACCATCTTTTTTCCACCAGGCCATTCGGTTTTCTCCAAAATATTGAATCGAATACAAATCGTCGTAGCCAACCAGAATTTTTCCGGAGGCCAACCGGTCTGATACTTTCCCCAGATTATCGACACAAGCCACAACCGGCATTACTTCGCCCATTTTTGCGACAATCTTAGCTTCTCCGGAAACTTCGACTCTCCCATTATCAACAAATTGTTTTTTCACCCGACTGTAGTCGCCAGCAGCATACGATCTGTTGGGAGCTGTTTCTCCGGCTATATAAAAATATCCCCAGTCGATACGGCGGTCATCGCCTTTCTTTTCCAAGATTGGTTGTTCGGTAGTTCCGGCTTTGAAATAAGTCAACGAACTGGTTTTCCCGTTTTCGACCGATATTTCCTGCGAAAGCTGATCGACAGCCCATTCGGGCGTTGCCTCGAAATAAACCTGCACATCGTGTTTCTGACCATCGGTTGAAACCACGTTGTATGAAATGTAATTCACCGGACGCGACAAAACATCGAGGTTCGAAGGCAGCAGTGGCGAGGTGAAAGTCAATTTCAGATCGACCGGGCCACACGAAAAATGGTAGAACGTTTGGGTAGCCGACAAAGCAACCGAATTTTGTGTGGCCGTTTTTGCAAATGCTTCCGGAGTATCGCTGTCCTGAAAAATGCCAAAATCGACATACCCGCCGCCAATCTTATTGTTACAATGAACGGCAATCACATTCTTGCCGCCTTTGATTAATAAATTGCGGAGAGTTCCTTCGAGCGGCAAAACAACATTGTTCTTCCAGGTGTAACCGGTGTCGACCAGTTTTTCGCCATTCAGGTATAATTCGAAAATATCGTCATGCGAGTAGATCAAGTAAATCTGAGCATCCGACAGGTTTTCATCGATTGTAAATTCGCGGCGGACCCAAATATCTTCGGTTTGCCAGACTGTTCCAAGCGCTGGCATTTCGGGAGTTCCAAACGCCCCTTTCCCCGATATCCATTTTGTAGCATCGAAACTGGCATATTCCCACCCGTTGGCAGGCTTCGTGAACGTGTAACTGCAATCCCAATGCCCGGCATCGGCCATCGGGAGAATTGTTTTCTTCGGAGTTTCTTCTTTGCCCAGAAACCGGTAAACCTGGCCGTCGACACGCAGCGCCCCAATCAAACCATGACGCTTGCCAGTCCAATGTTTCACGGCATCATCGTACAAATGATCGGTTTCTGACCATGCGCTGGTATACGGATCAATTGTAACTAACGGGTATGCCGGAGCGCGAAGCTCGGCCTTCACCGGTTCGGGCGGAACAGTTCCTTTGCTACACGATTGAAATGAAACCGCTGTACCTGCCAACAATGCCAAGCCATAATAAAAATTCAGTTTTCGCATAAAAATCAGAGGTTTATATATTATTTTGCTCCTGACAGAAAGACAAGCAGCTCAATTAGCTTTTCCCGGTCGTTAAATTTGATTTTGTTCCCTTTCACAAATTGTTTCAGCTCCGGTTGTTTTTCAGGGAAAGCCTTTTCGGCATCTTTCATCGAGTTGAACCGAAGATATTCGCCATTCTTGACAACCCAGAAGGCATTTTCCGACAACAGCTTATACTCGTTGCCAAGTTCGAGGTTGTAAACCTTCCCGGAGGAAAATATATTGGAAATATTGTCGACTGCCGATGTCTGGGTGGCCCCAAATCCGGTCGATTTTCCGGCAACAATCAACTTGTTCTTGTTTTGCAGGTAAAGAGGTGTTTTTCCTGCCAAAATTTCTTCATAAAACCTCCCGCTTTGGGGAATGAATTTCCGTTTTTGAACCAATACGCTATCAATGCTCGTCAAATTAGCCAATGCCAGATACTGACCATTTTTCACAAAAACCATCTCCTCGGTAAGGGTATTGTAATTCAAATCTATTTGCTGAACGTTCCCGGTATTCAGGTAAACTATCGCTGGTTCGAAGCCTGAAAACAAATAGTGGCTTTCTTTTTTGCTCTGTGAAAAAGCAGGAAAAGCTCGGGATATCAGGAAAATCAATACCAAGTAAAAGACTTTCAACTGCTTCATGATTAGGTTATTCAGGCTTGGAAAGATTACAAAGGCAAATGCAGGCGCCCGGATAAACAGGTGCCTGCATTTTATAAATCCAGATTATTTGATCTTTTTAACCGGGCAATAGATTGCTTCGCGACCGGCAATTTTAACGCCAACACGGGCATTCAACGTGCCGTTGCTCAATACTGTATTGTTCAGGTTCATCGTCATGGTAACCTGGCCGGTTCCCGGATTAACTTTATCAACACGGGCAATCTGAGCTGTCTCGTCCACATAACCGGTTTTGTTTACAACCAAAATTGCACGCTCAACAGGCTGTGTGCCCGAAACCTGATTGATAGTAAATGTAGCAGTCAGAGTGCTTCCGCTCAGGGTAAATGATTCGCCGGAAATGGTATAAAACGGTGTAACCGGATAATCAACGGTTGTTTTGCCTTTCACGACAAAATCAACGGTGTCTTGTTTACTTACCCACGGACCGTTTCCGCTTTTCGAAACTAATTTATAGTTCCCATCGAACAGTACAGCGCTAAACGTACCGTCCTGGGTTACATACACCGGGATTGAGGTATAGAGTTGATACCCTTTTTGCCAGATTTCTAACTGCACCGTACTACCGGTACCTTTTACACCAACTGGTTGTCCGTTATAAACCACCGACCCGGTTACAAACGAACCTGGCTCATCGTAGTTGTCTTTGCCACAACCAGCAAACAACGCTGATAATATAACAATTAGGAAATAGTATTTTGTATTCATAAATATAAACAGTTAAGAGGTTATTGATACGGGTTCTTAACCAACTTCGGATTGCGGTTGATCCAATCCTGATCCAGGAAGTTGTAATAGTTTTTCATCTGGAAATAACGTGGATAAACGCTCATATGGGCTTTCTGTTTATCGAATACCCATTTGCCATTTGCGGGATTTCCAGGTTGGTTAATTACATATGGGAACAGTGCATAGTGCGTTGCATTCGGGTCGCCTTCAATACCATTCCAAAGAATATGTGCTAAACGCCAGCGTTTCAAATCCCAATAACGGTGATTTTCAAAAGCAAACTCAACACGGTTTTCGCGCACAATATCGTCAAGCGTTACCGAAGTTAATGGCTGGATTCCGGCGCGGCTGCGAATCTGATTAATGTACATCACCGCATCGGACTGATTTCCCAGCTCCATCGAAGCTTCAGCGGCAATCAAAATAATTTCAGCAAAACGAAAATTCACAAACCACATTTCGCTACCACGGCCACGGGTTGCAGCGCCAACGGTTTCGTCTAAGAACTTGCGAATGCAGAACCCGGTCTTGTTCACGTTCTGATCGTTGGTTGTTGTTGGACCGTTTTCGTCGGTAATTACATTTCCTTCAGCATCTTTCGTACCGATGCCGGCAATTTCGTTCACCCAGGCAGTGCCATTGAGTGATTTGCGCCCAGCCTGAAAGTTGATTTCTTTACCTTTAAATACAGCCCCCGGATAAATAATGGTTCCATACAAACGAGCGTCTTTGTTTTTGAAGATATCCGAAGATTTATCGTAGAAAATGTAGTTCCCGTTTGCATCAACAGTTTTCAACGCGCCATTGCGGTCGTTGGCATATTCGAACGCTTCAACTAAGTTCAGGATCGGAGTAATGATCGTACCGTCCATGTCTTCGCGAATTGAACGCGGGATATTTCGGGTTGTAAACTGGGTTGTAACACCCGGGTATTTGTAGTCGGTCGACCACATAACTTCCACATTATTGTCTTTCACGCTGGTAGCTTCGTAAAAATTAACACCTTTATCCGCTTTGGCGTTCTGCAAAGAATAACCACTTTCGGCGATAATTTTCTTTGCAGTTGTCAGGGCCAACTGGTAATAGCTTTGTGCCTTGTCGGCCGGAATGCCCACTTCTCCACCGGCAGTTTTGATCGGAGCGCCCAGCAAGTTGTTATATTTGGCAATTGACGCAGCGTAAATAGCGGCACGGGCTTTCAATGCCATAGCTGTCCAACGATTAACACGAGACGAGTTGGTTGTTTTGGATGCAGGGAGTTTCTCGAAAATTTCATCACATTCTTTAATGATGTAATCGTATGTTTCGGCTTCGGTCGAACGGGCAATCTGCAACGGAGTAATATCCATTCCCTGCTGATATTCAAAAACCTCGTCGCCAACAATCGGCATCCCACCCATGCAACGGCACATGTTAAAATATGTCCAGGCCCTAAGGAAACGGGCTTCGCCTTCAACCTGATCCTTCTGAGCCGCAGTCAAGTTGGCCGCAGCCGCCGAACGAACACCTTCAAGGAACTGGTTAATGTTGCGGATCAACCCGTAATCGAAAACACGCCAGTGCGCATCGCCAAAGTTTTGGGTATAATCCGGGCCTCCGCTCGAATTACAGGCTTCATCCAGATAGATGTATTGCCAGTCGTCGTCAATCCGCTGGCCCCATTTCACACGGCCATAGTAATTTGCCAAAACCGACTGAACCATATTCCAGTCTTTAAATACTTCTTCGTTTGTCAAGATATTATCCGGACTTTGATCGAGCATATCGCTGCAACTTGTTCCAAACAAGCCGCCAAGTCCAAGCAGTAATATGATTGTATAAATCTTCTTTTTCATAAGTAAATATTGTTATTAAAATATTGAAATTTAGGTGTGTACTTATGGAACTCCATGCCATGAAAATTAGCTTCTCTAATAATATTTACATGGCCTCTGGTGCCACCACCATAAATTTTGTTACCGTGGCATGTTCGTTTCATTCGTGTAAATTTTCAATGTTGTTTCGTACAATTTCCGTAACAGCTTTTCTTTTCAATCAAATTAGCACCGACTGGAATAGCCATTTATACATTTTCGGTCGGTGTGAACTTTAGTACACATGGTTATTTCCTCTGGTTGTAATTTGTTTTTAGTTGTCAGATGGAACTCGCCAATCATCATTTTTCCAAAGCATGCAAGGATCAACTCTCATGGCTCGTTTCATTGCTGTTTTCATTTTTAGAATGTAACATTCACACCAACACTCACTACGCGGTTCGTCGGATATTGTACCCCCGAACCGGATGTAATTTCAGGATCGATGCCATTCAGGTTATCAATAGAGAACACATTCTGAGCCATGGTGTACAAACGGACTTTTGACATTCCGGCTTTCTTAACCCAGGCAGAAGGTACATTGTAGCCAAGTTCAAGATTTTTCAGTTTGATATAACGACCGTTAATTTTCCAGAAGTCGCTGTTCCAGTAATTGCTATGGCCTCCGTTTCCAACAATCAACGTTGGGTATTTACCAGGAATAAGTTTGCTGGTTGCATCGGTTGGATCTGACAAATGCCATTGGTCGCCCATATAGAATTGGGGGTTGTTACCGCCATCGTGGAATGGGTTTTTCGATTCCCAGTTATACTCGAACGTATAACCCGAAGCGCCGGTAAAGTCGATCGCAAGGTCAAAGTTTTTCCAGCTCAAGGCCAGGTTGATACCGTAATTAAAGATTGGAGTTGAGCCCTGACGATAACCAATCGGACGTTCGTCCATCCCATTAATTACTTTATCGCCATTCACATCTTCGTACTTCAGGTCGCCAGGTCTCAGGGTTTTATTTCCCTGTCCGTCGTTGTCGATGCCGTAACTGGCAATTTCTTCCCACGACTGGAACTGGCCGATGCAATGGTAGCCCCAGTTGATATAGGCAAAGCGTTCGTTAATCGAACTACGGTATTCATTCCATGAGTTTCCAAAGCGTGGTTTGTATTGATTCCAATCTAACATACGGGCGTATGTGAAGTTACCGCCAACCGAATAATTCACTTCTCCGATTTTGCTTGTCCATTTCAGGAACCCGTCCATCCCGACGTTTTTATCCGAGTTCAGGTTTTCGTTTGGTAATGAGAACCCCACTTCAGCCGGGATCAGCACATCGTAGCGGGCAGCCGGAAGTCCGTCGCGTTTACGGTTAAAATAGTCGATACTACCTGTCAGCTTATTCTCGAACATTCCGAAATCAACACCAATATCCAGAATTTTAGCTTTAATCCACGACAAGCTGGTTACCGGTAATCCGCGCGGTTGGGCACCATTATAATATGCCCCGTCCAGAACAGCTCCGCCGTTACCATAATTATAACCGCTCATATAATCAAAAGCGCTGTAGCCACTCACATTGTCATCGCCTAATAACCCGTAAGATGCACGAAGTTTCAAGTCGCTAAGTTTTCTGTTAACAGGCAGCGATTTCCAGAAACCTTCTTCTGAAACCCTCCATCCCAACGAAGCTGAAGGGAAGAAACCCCAACGGTCGTTCGGCGGAAACTTCCATGAACCATCGTAACGGGCCGAGAACTCAACCAAGTATTTTTGTGCGTAGTTGTAGTTGAAACGGCCTACATAACCAATCCGGGCCTGAGTGTTATCGCCATCGTCGTTAAACGTATCCATTGTCTTGTAATCCAACAAGTGCAGCGAGTTCGACAACGGACGGGTGTGGATCCAGAAGCCCGGCGTATCGCGCAGGTATGTTTCAGCAGCAACAACGGCATTCACGCTATGATCTCCAAATTTTTTGTCGTAATTCAACTGAGCTTGGGTCATCACTTCCTCAACCTGACGGATATCACGCTCGCGCCACGGATTGTCCATACTGAAAATGACCGGATAAGTATCCGTTTCTTCGTCGTAACCATATAGTTTATAGGTATATTCCTGATTGTCCATCCATTTGGTAGCGAAGTAGTAACCCACCAACCCTTTTGCTTTCAGTCCTTCAGCAATTTCATATTCAGCATCAAAATTCAACTGCATAACTCTCCATGTTTCTTCGTAGCGGCCAGCCAAATCGTAAGTCAGCATCCCGAAGTTCGTTTCATTTAATGCCGAAGTTTTTGTTGGATACTTTGGATTATCGTTGGCAAACGGACGGGCCGTTGGCAAGTTCCGATAGGTAGCAAAAAGTGCCTGCCAGGTATCGTCGCCTCCGGGAACGCCCGGATGTTTACGGGTTTCGATACGTCCGTTCATTGAACCACCAACTTTCAGTTTATCAGTAATGTTGGCATCAATGTTAAACTGAATGTTCGTACGATAAAAACCACCGTAATTACGAATTGCGGCCATCTGGGTCAGGTGGTTAATAGCCAGATAGTAATTGATTTTTTCAGAGCCACCGGAAGTGTTTACACCTACATAATCCTGAGGAGCAGTAATCAGAATGTAGTCGTACCAGTTGAACGGACGATACCCTTTTTCGGTTCCCTGTTTCCATTTAGCCAAATCTTCCATGGTGTACTTGGGATTTGGATTGCCGGTAATAGCATCAGACTGGATATAACTTCGGATATACGTTTCAACATTGGCTGGTTCCGGGTATTTAAACATCTGTTGCCACCCATGATAGGCATTCAGGTTAACCGTGTTTTTGGTATCGCGCCGACCTTTTTTAGTAGTCACAACGACAACCCCGTTTGCAGCGCGAACACCGTAAATGGAAGCCGAAGCATCTTTCAGGACCGAAATGCTTTCAATGTCGTTGAAATCGAGGTTGTTAAACTGGCCTTCATCTTTCTGTACCCCGTCGATAACATACAGCGGCGTACCCATGTTCCGGATCTGAATGCTGGTAGATGCACCCGGACGGCCGTCGGACATACGGCTATTTACCCCGGCAATTTTACCTGCAATAGCTCCGGAAGTGGTTGTGGCCTGCGAACGTTTAATGTCTTCAGACGAAACAGTTGTGATGGCACTGGTCAGCGATTCTTTTTTCTGGGTACCATAACCAATTGCAATAACTTCCTCCAAGCCGATTGATGCTTCTTTCATCACGACATCAATTGTCTTTTTGTCGCCGATTACGATTTCCTGGGGTTCCAGCCCGACGAATGTAAACGACAACGTTGTTACCTTATCGCCTATCGATAAAGCATAACGCCCTTGTCCGTCGGTAATGGTTCCCTGGGTCGTTCCTTTAGCGGCAACTGTAACCCCGGGAATCGGATCCCCGTTCGCATCAACAACCTTACCGGTAATCGTGCGATCTTGCTGGCTGTTTGCAACCGTAATTACAATCAGGTCGTTCTCAAGAACCCGATAGGTAATATCCGTATTTGAAAACAATTTATCTAAAATATCTTCTACTTTGTTATCAGCCACTTTCAGGTTTACAACCTCATCGATGTATTTAAAATCATCATTAAAGAAGAAGCGAAAATGTGAATTGCTTTCAATGATGTTAAAAACTTCGCGGACCGTTTTTCCGCGAAAATCATAATTAAATTTTGTCGATTGAGAATAAACCGAAGCGCTAATTTGTAGAGTAAAAAACAATACAAGAATAGATGTTAGCTTCATAGTCAGTAAGAGTTTTTTCAGTTTTCCCCTTCCGGAGAAAAGCAATCCAATTAGATTTTTTTTCATACATTTGGTTTGTTAAATGTTCTACAAATAATGGGCAGGGCAACGCACATGACACTGCCATTAAAAATGTTTAACTCTATGAAAACACGGGAACGGATTGGTCCAGAATCTGCTCCCGTTTTTATTTCTCCTGTTGTTAGTTTTTCAGGTACGGTTCAAACTTCTTCTGCCTGTTTTCATTTTTATCGATAATGACAGTCTTCCCGCTAATTTCATAATCAATGGGCGAAGTAAGTTTGATAACATCCATAACCTGCTGCAAGGTTTCGTCTTCCAGCGTCCCGGAGAACCGGTACCTTTTTATATCTTCTGATTTAAACACAAATGTAAAATTGTACTTCCGGGACAAACGAACGGCCAGCTCAGATAATGGTTCCCGTTCAACAATGAGCCGGTCATTGACCCATGATACCTGAGATTGAATATTAATGGGCGGCGTCATTAGCAAATCAGCTTCTTTATTAACCGGGGCAATCTCGGCCATGTTGGGTTTTTCCCGTTTTAGTTCTTCAATATCTAATTTCTGATGGTCCTTCACATAGATGGCCTTTTGGTTTGGTTCCATGTATACGGATTCCGAGTTTTTTTGCGAAGCGGTTATCAGCTCTACTTTGCCTTCGACTAAGGTGGTTTCTACCGTTCCCTCATTTTTATAAGCTTTCACGTTGAATTCGGTCCCCACGGCTTTTACTTTAAATCCTAATGCATCGACAATAAACGGGAGCGCTTTGTTTTTGGCTACCTTGAAATAACCTTCCCCCTCCAAAGCGATGTTCCGGTCCTTTTTGTTAAAGGAAGTCGAATAACGGATTTTACTTCCGGCATTGAGCCAAACTTTAGAATTGTCGGGCAATACAATTTCTGATTTTCCCCCCAGCGGCGCCGTAACTTCGCAAAAAGCAGCATCCTCGCCGGCTTTATTGTTTCTCACGGTTAAATAGGTGGTGACGCTTCCAAGTAAGAATGCCAGAGCCAATACCGCGGCAACACGAACCGTCGAATTGAATAAAATGATATTTCGCCTTTTATTTTTCTGCGTAGAAATGGCCGAACGGATTTGGGCATACATTTTTTCAGTATCCGGTTCAATCAGACTTTTGCTGAAAGTTCCATCCGCCAGATCGTCCATCATCATCCGACGAATATCGTCTGATGAATCCTCATCGTTCATCAGCTTCTCCAATGTATCCAGTTCTTTCAGGCTAATGTTGCCTGCCTGAAATTTTCCAAATAACCGTTTGAACTCTTCGCTATGTATATTCTTTCTTTTCATTTCAATGCTAATACAAGTTTTGGGAACGAACTACTCACAAAAATTTTATGATTTTTCAATTTTGACCGGGAGGCCGGATATGAAAAAACGAATTTACTGAATGTAAACCCCGGCAAGTATCAGAACCAAAATGATATAATCTTCTTTCAGATTTTCTTTTATGAATTTGGAGGCCCGGTAAATTTGGTTCTCGACAGTCCGGATTGAAATTTCCAGTTTTTCGGCAATCTCTTGGTTCGAGAATCCATCGTGCCGGCTCATCATGAAAATTTTCCGTTGCTGCTCTGGCAGAATCGCCAACAGGTTGTCTAAGCTGGCCATTATTTCGGCATATTGTACTTTTTTCTCCGGAGAATCCGACAGTGGCTGGTCGAGGAATGAAACATACGATTCGTATTTTTTACGAACAACCTGATGTTTCATCTGGTTAAAAATCATATTGACGGCTATGCGGAACAGATAGCTCTTCAGTGATTTTTCGACATCTATCTCTTCACGTTTTTCCCACAACCGGATAAAAACGTTCTGAACAATTTCTTCTGCTTCGTATTCCGATTTCAGATAATCAAATGCAAAGTGATAAAGATTCGCGCCATGCTTTACATAAAAACTACGAAAAGCGTTCTCATCTCCTCCCCTGATTTTCTCAGCCAACCATTCATCTGTATGTATAGTTTTCCCGCTCAAGTTCTAATTGGTTAGGTTCGTGCCAAAAGTAATATATTTTTTTACTGTTCGGTACTGGTGGGTAGCCTATCGGATCCCGGAAAATAAAAAACCCGTAAAACACAACGCTTTACGGGTCTGATGTATTCTGAATATGTGGTTACTTCACCGAGAATTTATAAATCGTGGTCGATTTTAACGTATCTCCCGGGGCCAGCAACGTATTCGGGAAATTTTTGTGGTGCGGAGAATCCGGATAGTGCTGAGTTTCCAGACAAATACCATTCCGGTAGTTATACGGTTTCCCGCTTTTACCGATAATATTGCCTTTCAGAAAATTGCCGGTGTACAACTGTACAGCCGGTTCTGTAGTAAAGCATTCCATAAAACGGCCCGATTGTGGTTCGTATAAACTGGCGCAGAATGTCATTTCACTTCCGTTCTGGTCTTTGTTCAGGATGTAGTTATGGTCATAACCACCACCCATACGAAGTTGCGGCATTGGGTCTTCGATCCGCTCGCCAATCGTATGAGGAGTTGTAAAATCCATAGCTGTTCCGCGGATATCGGCAATTTCGCCAGTCGGGATCAATTGCGAATCGGCTACTGCCGTCGAGTAGTTCGCATCGATTACCAGTACATGGTCGAGGATGTCGCCATTCCCTTCACCCTTCAGGTTAAAATAAACATGGTTCGTCAGGTTAAAATAGCACGCTTTATCGGTTGTTGCCCGATAATCAATTTTCAGCCCATTGTCTTTTGTCAGGGTATAAGTTACAACAACATGTTTGTTGCCCGGGAAACCCCATTGTCCGTCCGGACTGTCTAATGACATTTCGACTGCCGGACCATCGGCAGTCTGAATTTCTTTGGCATCCCAAACCTGACGATAGAAACTGTCAGGGCCTGAGTGCAAACAAGCCTGGTGGTTATTTACCGGCAACTGATAAACCTGTCCGTCAATTTCGAACTGCCCGCCGGCAATGCGGTTGGCATACGGGCCGACAATAGCCCCAAAACCAGCTTCCCCGCTGATATATTGATCGATGTTGGTATAACCAAGGACCACATCTTTTAACGAATCATTTTTATCCGGTGCAAAAATTGAAACGATCTTAGCACCATAATTTGTCAGGGTTACAATAATCCCGCTATCGTTCTTCAGCGTAAACAAGGTTGTTTGTTTTCCATTAACTTCCTTTTCAAAATTGGCTTTGGTATAGCCCATGTTGAAAGGCTGCTCTTTTTTCGGAGCCGAGCATGCCACAGCAAGCCCAATTACGGCTGAAAGGATGAGTGTTTTCTTCATGTTGGTTTGATGTTGTTTATTAATAATAGGAGTTGCTAAAGTTAGGATTTGAAATGAAATCCTGACCAAAATTTTTTCAACAATCCAATTTATTGCTGAAAAAGTCCGGTCAGGATTCAAAATAAATTACATACCAAACTCGATTAACTTGCCGAGTTTCACATATTTATCGTATAGTTGCTCGTATTTGGCTACATTCTCAGGAATTGGGTGATATTCAGTCTCGAAACCGCCGCCCATCTTTGCCTGAGCTTCGGCAGTTGTTGCATATACGCCTGCCACAACCGCAGCAGCCATGGCCGAACCCAAGGCGCAAGCCTGCTCTGAACGGGCCACTTTGATAGGCATATTCAATACATCGGCGACAATCTGCATCACAAAAGGTGATTTTTTAGCCACACCACCCAGCGCAATTACACCATCAATGCGAACACCTTCACGACGGAACCGATCAACAATGGCTTTCGAACCAAAAGCAGTTGCTTCGACCAGCGCACGGAAAATTCGCGGAGCGTCTGATCCAAGGTTTAATCCGGAGATTACTCCTTTCAGGTTCTGATTGGCATCGGGCGTACGGCGACCGTTCATCCAGTCGAGTGCCACAATGCCGCTGTCTTCAATCGGAATTTGTTCAGCAGCTTTGGTCAATTCAGGAATAATCCGCGACGATGTCTCTTCGATAATTCTGGCTTTGGTTGCTTCATCGATTGAAGTTGAACCGGCCAGTATATTCTCAACCGGCCACATCAGCACCTGTTTAAACCATGCATAAATATCGCCAAAAGCCGACTGCCCGGCTTCCATTCCCAGCATCCCCGGAACAATCGAGCCATCGACCTGCCCACAAATACCCTGGATCAACTTATCGCCAACTTCTTCCATCGGGGCAATCAGCATATCACAAGTCGATGTTCCCATCACTTTGCTCAGGTAATAGGGTTCAATCTGACCGCCCAGAGCACCAAGGTGTGCGTCGAATGCACCAACACCAACGACGACATTGGTCGACAAACCTAATTTAGCTGCCCATTCCGGTGTTAACTTTCCGGCCGACACTTCACACGTATATGTTTCTTTGAACAGGCGATCGCGCAAACCACCCAACATCGGATCGAGTTTGGTCAGGAATTCTTCGGACGGAAGACCGTTAAATGCTTCGTGCCACATCGCCTTGTGACCGGCAGCGCAACGGGAGCGTTTCAAAGTTTTCGGGTTGGTGTTTCCGGTCAGGACGGCCGGGATCCAGTCGCAATGTTCGACCCATGAATAAGCAGCGCGATACACGGCGGCATCTTCACGGATTACGTGTAACAATTTGGCCCAGAACCATTCTGACGAATAGACCCCGCCTTCAAATTTGGTAAAATCAATGTCCCATTCACGGGCCAGCTGGTTAATTTCGTCAGCTTCTTTTACGGCTGTGTGGTCTTTCCACAACACAAACATCGCATTGGGGTTTTCTTCAAATCCCGGAGTCAGCGAAAGCGGCGTTCCTTTTTCATCAACTGCTACCGGGGTCGATCCGGTTGTATCGACCGAAATACCTACCACATTTTCGGCAACCCCTGCCGGAGCTTTTTTCAACGCCTCAACAATGGTGTATTCCAGTCCTTCCAGGTAATCCTTCGGATGCTGGCGGAACTGATTTTTGGGCGCATTGCAATACAAACCCTTTTTCCAGCGCGGATATTCAAAAACTACGCTGGCAACTTCTTCACCTGTTTCAACATTTACAATTAACGAACGAACAGAATCCGATCCGTAATCAAGACCAATCGTATACTTGGCACTCATTTCTTTTTCCGTTTAAATTTATTTTTATTAAGCTGTTAGCTTCAAACTTTCAGCCATTTATATTCAAATCAATTATTGTCCGTAATAGGCATTTTTACCGTGTTTCCTCAGGAAATGCTTGTCGATTAACGTTTGCGACATGGTAGTTTCCGGATTCATTACCAACGTTCTGAAAGTCATTTTGGCAACTTCTTCCATCACCACGGCATTGTGCACCGCATCATGAGCGTCTTTGCCCCAGCTAAACGGGCCATGGTTATTAACTAGTACTCCCGGAATGGTATCCGGATCAATTCCCTTAAAGCGCTCAACAATAACATGCCCGGTTTCCAGTTCGTACTGGCCCTGTATTTCAGCATCGGTCATTTTGCGGGTGCAAGGAATTTCTCCGTAGAAATAATCGGCCTGGGTTGTTCCAAGGCAAGGAATTCCACGGCCAGCCTGAGCCCAACTGGTTGCCCATTCGGAATGCGTATGGACAACGCCGCCAATATTTGGGAACTGGCGATAAAGCACCAGGTGTGTCGGCGTATCGCTCGATGGTTTCAAATGTCCTTCCACCACTTTCCCGTACATATCCATTACCACCATATCCGACGGTTTCATATCGTCGTACGAAACGCCGCTGGGTTTGATCACAACCAGCCCTTTTTCGCGATCGATCCCGCTCACATTTCCCCATGTAAACACAACCAATCCGTATTTTACCAGTTCGAGATTGGCTTTACACACTTTTTCTTTTAATTCTTCCAGCATATACTACTTAATTTTAATCAACTGATTTCCTTCATGTCAAAACTTTCTCGAAATCAAATTAAGCGTAAAAATAACACTTAACTTGATATTTCAAAACAAATATGCCCTACGATATTTTATTTGTTCCCATTTTAAGCAAAACAACATTTCAGCTGTTATATATGCCGTTTTCTCAAATAACTGAACCAAGAAAACGGCCTGCCTAAACTTATAAAGTGAACAATTATCAAAAAACACAAAGCAACAGAAAATGCCAGTTAATATTCCGAAAACGGATTTAAAGCGAATCGTAATTGTTGGCGCAGGGTTTGGCGGACTTAAACTTGCCCGCGAACTGCTTTATTCCAACTATCAAATCGTACTGATCGATAAGAATAATTACCACCAGTTCCAGCCGCTGTTTTACCAGGTTGCAACCGCCGGACTGGAACCGTCGGCCATATCCTTCCCTCTCCGGAAGGTATTTCAGAAAAAAAGCAATTTTTATATTCGGGTTGCCGAAGTTTACAGCGTCGACAACGATCAGAAAATACTTCATACCAGTCTCGGAACCGTGTGGTACGATTATCTGGTTATTGCAACCGGGGTCAATTCAAACTTCTTTGGCAATACCTCAATCGAATCTAATGCCGTGCCCATGAAATCGGTTTCTGAAGCTATGATGCTCCGGAACCGGCTCTTGCAAAACTTCGAAAAAGCCGTGACAATCGCCGATCCCGAACAGGTCCGTCCGGTACTCAACGTAGTTGTTGTTGGCGGCGGGCCTACCGGCGTTGAAGTTTCCGGGGCTATTGCCGAAATGAAAAAGTTCGTATTGCCCAAAGACTATCCAGAATTAGACTTCAGCCAGATGGAAATCACCTTAATCGAAGCCTCCGACCGGCTGCTGGCCAGTATGTCGAAACAATCATCAGCCAAAGCAATCAGGTACTTGAAAAAGCTTGGGGTGAAAGTTGTGACGAACAATCTGGTTACTGCATACGACGGCGAAACGGTCTGGCTTGGCGACGGAACGCAGATAAAAAGCAAAACCCTGATTTGGGCTGCCGGTATAAAAGGCGACTATCCCAATGGCTTTTCTCCGGAAATAACCGGGCGCGGGAACCGGTTAAAGGTCGATGCGTACAACCGGGTCGAAAGCTATCCGGATGTTTTTGCTATTGGTGATGTAGCGCTGATGGCAACAGAAAAATATCCGAACGGCCATCCACAAGTGGCCCAGGTCGCCATCCAACAAGGGAAAAACCTGGCACTCAACTTCGTGGCCATGAACCAGGGCATACGGCTGATCCCGTTCAAATACATTGACCGGGGCTCAATGGCTACCATCGGGCGTAACCGGGCCGTTGTCGACCTGCCATTCTGGAGTTTCGGGGGCTTAACTGCCTGGATGATATGGATGTTCATTCATCTCATGGCTATCGTCGGCGTAAAAAACCGACTGCTAATTTTCATCAACTGGCTGTGGAATTATATCACTTACGATCAGTCGCTACGCTTAATCCTGAAGGTGTCCGGAGGAAAAGCCGATAAAAAAGAACCCGTTTCGGTATAAAAAGAAATATAGCTAAAAAAGGCGGGACAATCCGTTTAACCCGGATGCCCCGCCTTTATTTGATTATAAAGCTGTAAGTTTTTACCAGATAACAGCCCGTTCGTTTTCCGGAAGGTACATAAAATCACCTTCTTTCACATCGAACGCGGCATAAAACGCAGGCAAATTCCGCAATGGCCCAAGCACGCGGAAACGTCCCAGCGAATGAACATCCTCTTTTGTCCGGCGCAAGATTTCTTTGTCACGGATATTCTGTGCCCACAAATGTGCATAAGCCAGGAAGAAACGCTGCTGGGGAGTAAATCCGTCAATTGCTTTTTCATCGCCCTTCAGCACATGCGACAAAGCCTGATAAGCAATATTCAACCCGCCCAGATCGGCAATATTCTCGCCCAAAGTCAGTTTGCCATCGGCTTTCACAGTATCCAGTACCGTAAACTGATCGTACTGATGAACCAAAACAGCCGTACGCTCATTAAACCGCTCTGCATCACGGGAAGTCCACCAGTCGGTTAAATTACCGTTTTTATCATACTGACGCCCCTGGTCGTCAAAACCATGGGTCATTTCGTGCCCGATCACAACGCCGATTGCCCCATAGTTTACCGCATCGTCAGCATTCAGGTAAAAGAACGGCGGCTGAAGGATTGCAGCCGGAAAAACAATTTCGTTCAGGTTGGGATTATAATAGGCATTCACCATTTGCGGGGGCATCAACCATTCGGTTTTGTCAACCGGCTTGTTTACTTTCCCGATCATATGCTGAAAATCGAACTTCCCCGAATTAACGGCATTTTCAACGTACGATTTTTTAGAGACCTGCAGGGCCGAATAATCTCTCCATTTATCCGGATAACCAACTTTTACCGTAATGGCGTTCAATTTTTCCAATGCTTTTTGCTTGGTCGTATCACCCATCCAGTCTAAGTTTTTAATTCGTTCGCCCAAGGCGACTTTCAGATTATTAACCAGGGTAATCATGCGTTGCTTGGCTTCGGGGGGAAAATACTTTTTCACATACATTTCGCCGATGGCTTCGCTCAAAGCATCGTTGGTTGCACCCTGCACCCGTTTCCAGCGAGGGCGCTGAGCGACGTTTCCACTCAGTGTTCTGCCATAAAAATCAAAATTGGCATCTACAAAATCCTGTGTCAGATAAGCGGCTAAACGGCTGGATACGCGGGCTTTCATATAAGCCTTCCACGAATCGAGCGGCTCTGTACTAACCAGCTTGGCTAAACCAACAAAAAATTCGGGTTGCTGAACAACAAATTCGCCCGGATCGCCCACACCAATTTCTTCGAAATAAGCTTTCCAATCGTAACCGGGGGCTCGTTTCGTCAAGCCTTCCAGGTTCATCTTGTTGTATGTTTTATGCGGGTCGCGCTGCTCCAGACGGGTCATCGAAACAGCAGCCATTTTTGCTTCCAGATTGTAGACCGTTGATGCAAGCGTCTTTGCCGACTCCGAAGTTTCGCCAATCAGCGTGAACAGTTTTTCCAGGTACAGCCGGTACTGTTCCTGAATCTCTTTGGTACGCTCATCATCTTTCATATAGTAGTCCCGGTCGGGCATACCCAACCCTCCCTGCGACAAATAAGCCACAACCATTTCCGAGTTCTTTTCATCCGAAGTCGCATAAATTCCAAACATCGGGTTGATGTGCATTTGATGCCAGTCGGCAACCAACTTCTGCAACCCGTTCGTAGAAGTTAAGCCGTCAACTTGCTCAAAAAAAGGTTTTAGCGGCTCAATACCTGCGGCTTCTATAGCTGCGGTATCCATTCCCGAATTGTAAAAATCAGCTATTTTTTGCTCAATACTCCCTTCGGGATACGTCCCTTTGGCAATCTCATCGAACAACACTTTCAATTGTTCTTCACCCAAATCGGCTAACTGGTCGAAAGTGCCATAACGGCTTTTGTCGTCAGGCATCGGGTTCCGTTTTTTCCAGCCACCATTGGCATACGTGTCAAAATCAGCCCCCGGGCTGACCGAGGTGTCCATGTCCAGCGGATCGATAGCCGGGCTCACTTTTTTTGCCTCCGAGCAGGCAAACAAACTAATAATCATCATCAGGATTACAAAACGATTCATTCGTCGCATAGATTTTAGTTAAAATTGTACGCGTATTGGGTATTCATATTCCCCATTTTATTACAGCCAAACAGAACATTTATCCCAACTATATTTGTTTGGCGGGAAAACAGTCTCATTTTCAGGAAAAACAGATTTTTACTCTTTTTTTAGTCAAACGAATCATTTAAATTCACTACTGAACGAGTAAAAAATTAAAAAATAGGGGTTACTCCCCGAAGGTTTGGCCCCATGTTGTAAGTTTGTTTTGCGAAAAAACCACAACATGGGTAAAAATACGGAAATAAAATTTGTCGGACAGCCGATTTT
>JAJUGZ010000110.1 GCA_029265715.1 Bacteroidota bacterium | reverse complement strand
AGAAGTGGTTCGTTTTTAAACTTTATAAAGAAATGACCGAAGAACAATTCTTTGACCAAATGTACAATCGACACCTTATCAGACAACGAGACATAAACAGCTCATATCTAAAAATTTAAATGTGTTAAAGTAGAATTAAAATTGCAAAATTAATTGTTATTCTTATTCAAATTAAACAACTTACCAGGTATTTTCAATATATCAAAGAACTTTTCCCGGAATTATCGTGTCTAAAAAAACATGGTATTCCGGTTTTTCAAGGCCAGGTCGAAGTCGATATTTTGCCCAATGATCTTCATGGCGCGTATTTCGTCGGTCGAAACAGGCACGAGCAAAACACTGTCGTTGTTATCGTAACACTGTTGTACTTCGCGCAGGTCGGCTTGTATTTCGTCGAAGACCTGACGGCTGGTATTGGCAATAAAGATTGATTTTTGAACCCGGGCACAACCTTTTTTAATCAGGTACTTGGCAACCTGGTTTCGAACCCGGTTATCTTCGATGTCGTACATTACAAAGTAAATCATGTTTAACGGGTTTTGCTTATCGCGTTTGATAAAGCCCATCAGTTTTTCGACCCGCTCGCTCAGCGAAGGCCAATCGGGGTCGATCGAAGTTGAACGGTTCGCCGGAGGCGAATTAGCCAGCCCCGAGCGGGTGAGTTTTTTCATTTTATCAACAAAACTTAATGGTTCTTTTTTCTTGCGCATCAGATAAGTATTTCGCTAATTAGTTGGGCACAAATGGCATTCAGTTCGCTGTTGGTCCCCTGTCTGGGTGTTTGCACCACCGAAAAACCCTTCCGGCCATAAAATACATTAATTTCGGCCTGTCTGTGCCCCACTACAAGCCTGAATTTTTTACCATAATGAATGTTTACCACTTCGCGGGTTTCAATCCCATTGTTTTGCAGGTGATCAACAATTTGAGCTACGGTGTTTTCCATTTCTTCGGGCACAAATATTATTTTTTCGCGTTTGGCGCGGAACGATGGGTTTAGCCGCGCTTTTATGGCGGCCAGTACCTCGTCGTCGGGGCCGCGAGGGGGAGCGTCGGCCTTTTCGGTAACAGTTTCTTTTTCTTCGCGTTTTATTTCTGATTTGAGTTCGAATACCGACAACGGGTTTGAGAAATCGACAAAGGCCGAGATGTTTATTTCTTCGGGGTCCGGATTGAAATAGGCATCGGGGTCGTGGCTCACGAAACAAGCCCTGGCCACATCGCTGGTTTGTTTGTCGATAACCTGCTGCAACTGATAGGTTTCGGAGAACGACCGGGCAAATATTTTATAGAACAATGAAAACTGGGCCGGGTCGAAGCATTTTTCGGTTAAGGCAAACAATACTTTCAACCCATCCTGACCGGGCGAAACAAAAGCCAGTTTAACGCGCGGGTCGGCAGCTATCCGGGCTTTAACGGTTTCGGGATCCATATCTTTCTGCCCGAGGTGGTCGATATCCAGAATAAAATGGTTGATCCACCCGAAATTTTCGGTGCGACGATATGGCGGGTTGAAAATACCACACGTAACATAGGGCAGTTGTTTTTTGAGCTGCCGGTAACGGTTCTCGTCGATCGTGCGGACAAGCCTCAGTTGCCTGATGGCAGCCTCTACGTCGGATTTCGGTTTTTTTACAGCATGATACAGGTATTCGGGCTGTATCTTGACCAGCGGGTCGTTGGGTTGGGTAATTTGTTTTCCGGCTTGCAACATAGTGTTCGGGTTATGAGTTGCAGACTTTAGAATTTGGGTATTTCTGCAAATGGCGACTGTCGACTTTTCGCAGTTTTCAGGAAAAATTTTTAAACGTTTGGGCCAGGTCTTGGGCAAATAGCGTGAGTTGGCAGCTTCTGGAGCGAGAAACGCCCTTGAGGGTAATTAGTTCATCCAGATAATCGTTCATCGACTGGATCAGGATGCGTTTTCCAAGGGCTTCGAGCCAAAACGAGCCATCGTTGCGCACACTGTAACAATCGTCGTTAATGGCTTGCTGCATAGCCAGCGACAAAACGACATAATCGCCCCATACGCGGAAACGCTCGATCACGTCGAAAACCAGGACGGGGCGGTTATAATCGTCGCGGTGAAACACGCCCACATACGGGTCGATGCCGGCCTTGATCAGCGCGCCTTCAATTTTGCCGTACAAAATACCGTAAGCATAATTGAGCAGGCAGTTGGTCAGGTCGGTGGCCGGATGTTGTTGTCGCCCGGAGAGTTTGTATCCATCGGGCAAGAATTCGTTGATGCAGTCGAAATAAACTCTTGAGGCCGCGCCTTCCCAGCCGCGTAATGTGGCCGCAATGTCGGGGACTACTTCGCCCTCTAACTTGCCGATCTTGTTCCGGTAATCTTCGATCCGGGTGACGGTCTTGCTAACAATTTCGGCCAGACGGTCGCTTTCGTGGTTAAGCGAAAGCAATAAAGCCTGCTGGTTTTCAAGTTTTTGCATAATGATTTGGCAAATCCAGCGAACGGCTTGTTTCGAGAAGGTAAAATCGAGTTGCCCCCGCCGGATGGTTGATACAGAACCATATTTATGGCTCCATAACCGTCCGACCGGGTTGCCCACCTGATCGACAAACAGCACCTCGATTTCGTGCTCAATGGCCAGCAGGGCGGCATCGCTCGATATTTGTGCACCACGACTGATACTGATGGTTTTCAGCCCGTCGGGGTGGATGCGTTGTTTCCCGTCTTTGTGCACAACGACAAAGGTATCGTTGTCTTTAGTCAGATAAGTTCCAAAGGTGTTAAGTACGAGTTCCATGCAGTCGTTTAAAGTTTAAATTATAATCAATTAGTTAGTTAACCGGCTGATCGATTAATAAGATCAGTCAATCAGTACAAAATGGTGTGTTGCGGTATTACCAATTGTTTTGCCGCACGGGTGATTGCTGTGTACAACCATCGGTATTGGTTGTTGCGGGGCAGTTTTTCAAATGCCGGCTCTATCTGCACATAAACGCTGTTCCACTCGCCGCCCTGTGCTTTATGGCAGGTAATGGCATATCCGAATTTCACCCGCAATGCATTGAAACGTTTGTCGGAAATCATATACTGAAGAAACAAATCGGAACCAGGGTTAATGTTTTTTCGTTTCATGCGCAAGGCAAAATCAACGGTAAAGGCTTTGTCCTCATCAGCCGAAAGCCCGGGCAAGGCATTATAAAGAAGGTCTTTGATTATTTTTACTGATTGGGTTTTGCCGGTTTCGGGGTCTTCGGTTTCGGCATCCATTAACGAAACAGTTCCTACTTTTTCGCCCGTATCGGAAAATGATTTCAGCAGGAGGTGCTGCCCGTTGTTGTAACCGGTTGAATAATTGTTTTGCACCACCATCAGCCATTCGCCGTTTTGAAGCGACGGATTGGGCTTGCGGAACAAACCGTTGCGCACCTGGCCGTTGAGATAATGGGCCGAACCGTTGGAAAGGGTTATAAGCACCGATTTATCGCACCCCTCGTTTTGTATTTGCCGGGTGTATCTGCTCACGGCCGACCAGATGTTGGGAGGCGTTACCACATCGGGCCACATGCTGGCAGCCAAAGCCAGCGGGGGAATTGCCCCCGAAAAAAGCTTTTCGCGCAATTGGGTGGCATTTTCAATAATTCCGCCGGTTTCGGCCTGTCGTTTTACTTCGGTCAGGCTGCTTTCAATGACTTTTTTATGGTAATTTTTGGTAAGATAGGCAGGGTCGAGCGCTGCCGAAAAGTTGCAGTTAACAGGCGGCAACTGGGCGTTGTCGCCAATAAAAATAATCTTTCGCCTGCCCACAAAACGGAAAATATGGTCGAGGAAGCGGCCGTCGTCGAACAACAGCTGCTGGTTGTTTTCGGAGCGGTCGGCAATCATCGATGCCTCGTCGATAAAATAGATGGTTTCACTGTCGTCGAGGTTTGGGCGAAGTTTAAAGGCAATGCTTTTTTTCTGTTCGGTTACCTCGCTGTTTTTGGCATCGACAATGTAAATCGAACTGTGGATGGTGGTAGTGGTCCGACCGGTTTTGTTGGTTAAAACGCGTGCTGCCCTCCCGGTGGACGCCATCAGCCGGTAGGGGCGTTTTATGGAATCGAGGTAATCGAGCACTCCTTTCAGCAGCGTGGTTTTCCCGGTGCCGGCGTAACCCTGCAGAACAAAAACCTGTTCGTCGCTGCTGTCGAAAAAAACGCTCAGTTTTTGAATGGCAACCCATTGTCCGGTGGTAGGCTCGTATGGCATGTAAGTGGTGATTGACATGGCGGTTTTATAATTTAAGTTCAAAAAGTTTCACTGTTTTTCCGAAATATTTTGCCAGGCTTTTTTCTATTTCACCTACTTGCCTCGATTTTTCCCTCATGCCTGCATGATTAATGTCGTTTCTCGAACCCATTGACAACCTGCTATAAATTTCTGACAGATTTTTGTAAAACGGTTGTTGTGATATTTTTTTTGCCAATTGGAACGATACTTTTTTTTCGTCCTCAGTTATACCTTTAGGTTCGAATTTATCCGGATTTATGCTTAAAACCCCCGAAACTGTATCACGTAAGTATGTTTCGAAATAGTTGTACCCCAGAAATGACAATACCAAACTGATAGTTGACTCCTGCAAAAGAGTTATTCCCTGTTGCACAAGGTGATGCTTAATACAGAACTGAACAGCCCTGAACCCGTTTACAATATCGTCAATCTGATAATCTTTAAATGTTTCTGCCAGTTTTTTTAACAATTCATCAAAATTGTTTAGTTTTTCAGCACTTGATTCCAGCAACTGCCTTGCTTTAACAGCACTTTCCCCTTTAATGATATCGTTCCCACGGCATTCATAAATCTGGTTAACAAATTTATTTAATACAACAAACTCTTCATTCCCTGCCAGTGAAGTAATTTTGTTGGTCTTACCGGTTTCGATAAATGTTGAGGCAGCAATTGTCCAATCCTGCAATGCGGATAATGGAGTTAAATCAATTATCGGGGCTTCATTTTGCTCATTTCTTGCTTCGTAATTGCCATAGGTAATTAAAGCCACTTTAATATTTTTTAAAAACTTGGAATAATTATTCAAAACTAAAACCAGCATTGGCAACGACCTGAACCCATGAGTTACATCAAAATACACTTCATCGCCAGGTTGAAGGCAATTGAATATTATTCTGAAATTTTCCCATATTTCTGATTCACTGTCGCCGTTCTTAATCATAACGGGTTCGATTTTGCAATTCAGGTTCATTTCGTTTAACAATCGCTTTAGTCCGGTTGAGGCGATGGGTTCATTGGTGCCGTAACGAAAATGGCCATTGTCGAACCAGTTTTTCTTTTCCGAACCTTTTTCACCTGAAGTAAGAAAAATATAGGCTATATCTTCTGATGTCCAATGGCGTACCACTTTTTCGAACATTGCAACCTGAACAAACCTGGTTTTCGATGATTTAAAATTAGTGCGATGGTCAACATACAGGCATTCCTGATAATTGGTTGCCCCCAGCACCGACATAAAAACTTTTCGCGCCATACTTTATGGTTTAAAATGATTGGTAACCTTATTTACATTATAAAAACTTCGGGCATCAAAAATTTCCTTTATGCCAAGTATTTCCTTGCGCCTGTTAATCATCCCAACACTCTCACTGCCTAAAATATTAATATCGGACAAAGTGAAAATGTATGAATTTACCCTAAGCCCAAAATCGCGTGTTATTGCTCCCAGTTTGTAAAGGCTTTTCTCGATTTTTGCCTTCATGGTTTTTTCGTTGCCCAAAGAAGCTTTGCATTCAATAACATACAATGAATTGTCCATTGTAAAAACAAGGTCGTACTCGTTATCGTGCCCGATGCTGTTTGGGTCCCTGAAAAGTTTCAGGTTCAATGCAATGGCATCGCTGCCAATGTTTAGTTTTGTGGTGATTAAGTGTTTAGAAAATTCCTCGAACCATTTCCCTGAACAATAAGCTTTGTCCCGTTTATCAGTCATTTGATGGGCATTTAATATTTCAGCCTGCCTTTTGAAATTGAAATTATTTCTTCTGAACTCTTTGAAAAAATGAATGGTATACTTTTTTGAATAAATAGAATCAGGTTCGGCTGTAAAGTACAAACCATAAGCGTGAAAATATTCCTTCAGCGATAACCTGTAACTGATTGGTTTTTCATTTGTGTTCTGGTCCGGATATAATTCTTCGTACTGGTTTTTACCAATTGGCACGTAAATGATGCGGTTACCCGGTTTAGAAAAGAATTCGTAAACAGCCAGTGTCATTACTTTAGTTCCACCGGTGAGGTTTACAATATATTCCGCATTTTCGGGCCAAATGAAATTGGTCAGTTTTTCATTAATGTCGGTCCAGTTGTTTTCATTAACTTCAATTCGCTGAATAGTTCCAGGTTCAATCCCAGCAGCCTTTTCAATCCAGAAACTTTTTCCGGCTTCTTCCATTTTTTTTGTCGAAATAAAAACCTGTGCGTCATATTGCGGTGCCAGCTCTTTAATAATAAGCAGATTGGGGATGGTTTGGTCTGAAATAATGCTTACAAGAATGGTTCCCATTGGTTAATCGGTTAAGGCAGAATATTCACGAAACCGGACAAACTCAAACCTCGAGGTTTTTAACCCGTCGCCGTTTTCAACCGTTTCGCGCCTTGTGGTTGAAGCCAAACAAGTAATTCCGGCCTTTTGCAACCGTAACACAAGCGCAAAACAAAAGGTAAGTTCGCCCATGACATGCACGGCAAAAGCGCTGTCAGTATCGGTTGCCAACAGTTGGCGGATTTTTACTTCGTATTGTTCGGCCAGCAGTGATATGGCATCGGTACTGGCTGTTGGTTCGATAGCCGGAAAGGGCAAATCGACCAGTTTTCCATAGGCCGTTGCAGCAGTTTTCTGATTTTCGCCCCACAAGTGGGAAGGATGGTTGGAAAGGTTGATTAGCATATTTTCTTTAGCCAGTTAAAATTTTACTTATTTGGTTTTCTGCTTTTAATAAAAGTTCTTTTTTATTTTCGGCACCAATGAAAGCGCTTTTAAATCCATTTCTGATAATTTTTAAAATGTCCCATCGTGATAGTCCTTCAGGGGTTAATTGAGCCGCCAATAGAAACTCGTTACTGAGGCTTGTACGCGATATACCCGGATTATCGGTATTAATTGTGACCCTCACTCCCTTGTCGAAATATTTTTTTAAAGGATAAATCGCATCCATTGAAGGAACAGAATGAGCGAAATTTCGGTAACCAATGATTTGGTTGTTCGACGAAGGGCACATTTCGACAGCAATTTTCCGGTCGATAAAACGCTGTAACAATGACGAGTTGCTTTCAAGTGTCAGCCCATGCCCAATGCGGTCGGCATTCAATTCGTAGGCTGCTTCCCAAATGTTTCTTGCACTAACCCCTTCTCCGGCATGTATGGTGGTTCTGATGCATTGCCTGAGCAAATCTTCCATATCGGTTTTTAATTCGGATGGTGATTTTGCTGTTTCGTCGCCGGCAATGTCGAAACCCACAAAAAATTGTTTGTACCGCACATCTTCAGCAAGGTTACGTGCCAATTCGATATGTCTTTTTAATAACTCCGGATTGTTATGCCGACTGCCGATAATAATTAATGTAAAAATCGTAGATGAACACGATGTTAAAGATCTTCTGATGGTTTCCACAACCTGCTCAATTGGAAATGTACTTGTTACATAATTAGCAGGCGAACATCTCAACTCACAATAAATAATATTGTCATCCAAACATTTTTGTTTCAGGATTTCGCAGGTTTTTGCAAGCGTTTTCGGGTGCTTTAGTAATCCGCTTCCCTGCAGGTCTCCCAACTTTTCATACCGGTTAATTCCAATGGCAACAAAAGAGTTTTCATGCAATAAATCGTTATAAATTATTTCTTCCAGAAAGAGGGGCTTCTTTTTGAACGAACGAATGAAGGCCGCCACACCCAACGGTTCCTCGATTCCCGCAATTGATCTTATTCTTCCCCTGGAGTTTCGCATCAAATCCAGGAGTAAATCATTATCATTATTTGCCACGGCATCTTCAACGTTGGATTCCCAGTTTGCAAATTTTTGATTGAGTTGAATCGTGTAGTTTATTTCATGATTCAATTCGCAGGCAACTTCAATCATTTCCGAAGGTGAAAGTATGCCTCCGATATGGCAATGTAATTCGGCTTTAGGAAGTTTTCGCAACCAATTCAGTTCATCTGAAACAAATGCAGCGTCATTCCCGATAAACGAGTTTTCAAGATTACTGATTATTTGTGGATGAATAAGTTGCAACCCATAAAAAGCAGTTTGGGGGCTTTTGGAAACCCTTTGTTGATAGCTATTAATAAGCAAACTGTTCGATTTCTCAAGGCGCGAATTAATCTCATCAAGAAGTGAAGTACTTGCCTGACTTATTCCATTTTTTAATGGATAAATTGAGGCTTTAAGTTTTTCTCCTACAAATAAAACCGGGCTTGCATTTTTTCTTCCGAAGACAATCATCGGATTCAGTTGATTTACTTCATCACCAGTTGGTGGATTTAATAATAATTCCGGACTGACTGTTAGTAGTAAAGAGTTTCGCTGTAGACTATCAGCAATGTGGATGAGTGCATGGCAACCAAACAAATCGGAAGCCCGTTGAATATCGGCGCTCATGTTTTTCCGCCCCCCTACAAGGCTGATATACAGGTTACCTGTGCCAACACGTTCTGAAGCATGAAGCATCACACGCATAATCAGGTCGGCCATCGCTTTACATTCTTCTTCATGGCCCATTTCCGAAACTCCCTGATAGCAAAAATATTTTACCTTGGGTCTCACACAACCAACCTGTTTTTGCCAAAGCCCAAAACTTGCCAAAGCTTTGCTGGCAATTTCGGAATCGGTGTGGATAACCCACAGTTCGTCGACTGGTTCAATCCCTTGTTCTTTAGCCCGCGAAAAAATCTCAGCTCTCCGACTGTGATTTTGATAGAAATCGAAGTCGTTGGGGTTGGTATAGCCAATCAACTCGGGTAAGATTAACCAAGTTCCGCCAAAGGTGGTGACCAGAATGTTCTTATATTCAGCCATTGTGACATTTTGAATAGTATTATCCATCTTACATCAGTAAACTGATGTAATCGGTCAGATACAGCGGTAAATTCAGCAGACCATCGTTTTTCTCCACATTTTTTAACGACAGCCTTACCGATAATGCAGGATTGTTCTTTTTCCTGTATTCCGACAGGCTTTTTGATTTTACGCTTAGGGAAGATTTTACCTCAACCGGGATTATCAGGCTGTTCTTTTCCAGAATAAATTCTATTTCGGCCTGGTTGCCCGATGTCCAGTAAAACAGTTCGTTCCCGAATTGCCTGATCAGCGACTGTAATACATAGTTTTCGGTCAAAACGCCCTTAAATTCAGTAAAGAGTTTGTCGCCTTGCAGAATTGTTTCGGGCGAAAGGCGCAATTTGGTGCGCAACAGGCCCGAATCGACCATATACAACTTGAAAGCTGAACTATTTTTGTACGCGGCAAGAGGCAATCGTGGCGTTTGTACTTCGAAAGTCCGGTTAACCAATCCGCTAAGGACCAACCATTCAACAGCATTTTCGTATTCACGTGCTCGGGCATTTTTTTCTATCAGGGCATATCGGAATTTGCGGTCTTCCTTTGCCAGGTTATCCTGGATATTTTGCCAAAGCCGGTGAAGGCGCGGAATATCTTTACTATCTATGTGCTTGGCGAAATCCAGCGCATAAGCCGTCAGAACCTGGTTATTGGTTGTATCAACATCCAGCCAGTTTTTGGTTTCAAGATACCTCACCATCGTTTCGGGCATTCCCCCGCAACATAAATACACTTTATAGGCTTCTGTCAACTGACTGTGAAATATTTCAGGAACAGGTTCCAGTTGCCGGGAATTAATATAATTTCCCAAAAAACTGTTTAAGTTGTCGTTGAAAATCGCGAGAAATTCGCTGAACGAAACCGGGAACAAGGTTAAAAAATCGACATTGCCTACCGGAAACGATGAGCCTTCCCTTTTTAATGCCACGCCAAGTAACGAACCGGCACAAACCACTGCCTGTTCGGGCATTAACTCGTTAAAATATTTTAAACTGTTCAGCGCGTCGTTGCACTCCTGTATTTCGTCGAAAATCAGGAGTGTTGTTTCGGGTTTGATGTTGATGCCTTTTACCATCGAAAGGTAAGAAACGAGCCTTGCAGGGTCTTTCGTCCTGGCAAATTCAGGTTTATGCTCTTTTTCAAAGTCGAAGTTGATATAACAACAGTTCTCAAAATATTGCTCCCCGAATTGTTTTAATACAAATGATTTGCCTACCTGCCTTGCCCCCTGCAAAACAAGCGGTTTCCGGTAAGGGTTGGCTTTCCATTTTTTTAGGTCGCTCAATATGTCTCTTTCGATTTTCATAAATATCAATTTTGTGTAAAAATACACGTTTTTGATATGAAAATAGTGAGATTTTGTATTTTATTCTTACTTCATTGTTTCGCTGAAATTTTTACAAATCCCAATAAATCAATATGCTCGTCTATCCGGCGTGTTTTAGGGAAATAATAGTCATTATAATTCTTTTCATTTTCCGGCCGCGCAATATTCACTATTTTGTTGTAGTCGTATTCGGAGATTAGCGATTCCTGATTTACCAGATTTCCAGAGATAAACGTATAACCTGAGCCATGCCCCAGGCGGAGGATGCATTCATTTTCAGAACATTTTGTCGCTTCATCCAAGACCGATTGAATCTTTTCAAGATATTCTGCAACGGCATCATCGTCGTTTTCAAAATCAGCCCAAAAATCCTTTTCCTCGTTGATCAGCAGCCTGGTGTTCTTGTTAATGGTTTGGAACAGGCTTTTAATTGAATTCAAATAGGCAGGTGCATTTCGAACCTGTCCATTCCGAACATTTGCGGAAAGCAATTTTTGATTGAGTTTGATGGTAAAACCAGCCGATTGGTTTTCGCCGATGGCTTCCACCAACTGGTTTTTCGACGAGTCTTTAGTTGCCCCATTCTGTTTAATATTGATGTTGACCATGTTGGTGGCCACCGTGCTGTTTGGTTCGAAGTAGGCATCGCCAATTTGCAAAAAGCGGAACACATCGTGGTTGGGGTCGTTACCGAATAGTTGCTTTTCAAGTACAGAGGCGTTTGGTTTTACTTGTTGTCCTCTCGAATCGACGAAGTTAATTGGTGTTTCTTTTTTTAGAAGTTCCTGGTTGTAAATGGCCGAACGGATAGCGCCTTTAATCGATGAACCCGGAATGTATGGATGCCCCATGCCGTTATAAAGTTGTTCTTTTAGCGATGATTGACTTTTCGCCTGCTCTTTATCGCATTTCAGGGCGATTTTTCGTGAGCAAATCATGTCAACCGTTAATTTAGCTACAAAGGGCTTTAAAAAAACGGCGATGGAAGTACCACTTTCAATGCTTTGCAGCCATTGTTTTAGCCGTTCTTCCCCAAGCAAATCAAACACTTTGCGTTCGTCAACAATCCCAATGCTTCTATCGCTGAAAACATATTCAACTTTATTTTGAAGGAACCGCCCGCTACCAACATGTACCGGTGTAATGGTTTTTATTTCGAATTGTTCCATAGTCAGATTTTTACGGGTATGTAAATTGGCCTTCCATCGCGGTAAACCGGGTGCAAATTGGGATCGTTCCATTCTGGGCGGACGTTTTCAATTTTCCCTTGTAACACGCCGGTTTTAAACAACGAACCTTCGGCAAACATATACAGGCTCTTTTTCCGTAAATGCCTGAACCCATCATTGGTAGTCCCGGCAATAAACCCGCCCCGTTGCACCAAGGCATAGGTGCTGTTGCCTAAATTGTCATCTATGATTTCCTCTTTGCGCGGACAGAACAAGGATAAAACCATCACACGGTCGGGGTTTTGAACTGGCTCAATTTGGATGTCGGCAAACTCCGGCTGAAACTGGCCGTTTCCCACGCTCTTATCGGTCCCCAAACCCGATTGCCCCAGCCATTGGATGGCCGACCTGAATTTTTCAGAAAATTCTCCGCCGACTTGATAGATGAAATAAAGCCCGCAGTCGGCATTAAAAAACCGCCGTTCGAAATAAAAAGGCGTAGCATCGCCACCCAGCCGGGGTACTACCACGCGCTGCATGGTTTCGTCTTTGTAGGGTACCGGTTGACTTTTGCCCGCAAACAGGAACTTGTTGTTGCCCGAAAGCTGGTTTTCCTGAATCACTACCTTTTCGCCTTTGGCCAGTTTTGAAAAAAGCCGGTAATCGATGTACTCGATTTTTTTCAGCCGTTTGTTGTTGGAATAAGATTCGCCAGCCGCAAACTCAATGTTTAGTTTCGACTGGGGTTTGGGCAGAAAAAAAGAACTTCCGGCATACGGAAAGGCCGAACTGACGCGGTATGCCTCCATAAAATCCTTCAGTTGCCCATCGCCGTACAAATGGCAGAATGCCGAAGCGATGGCTCCCGAAATGGTATCGGAATGGAGCATTTTCTCCGACGAGTCGTAATACTCGCCCAAACCTTTGCCAATGTGCAACGGCGATGTGAAGTTTAGTTTTACAATTTGAAAGGTTTCCATAACAGGTTAATTGGTTTCATAATGTGCTTTGTCGCGGGTCTCAAATTCCAGATTGATTATCTCAATCTGGCCATATCCACGCGAACCATGACCGCCCACATAATCATCCTGAACTAATTTCAACGATTCTTTAACAGATTCGACCAGACGATTCTCATCATCTGAATCAAAAATATTAAGGATCATTTCCAGTCCAAACCTTGCACCTGCCGGAACACGTTCAAATGTTCGCGGATTGGCTTTAGCCGTAATCCGGTCAATGGCTACTTCTGTTTTCGATTCGGTATAGGGTAGGTCGGTATTCTTAAATTCTTCCATTTTCGATAGCAAGGGCGAATCTCTGACAATTAAACGCGAAGGTTGCTGGTTTTCGCCCACTGTGCCAAAAAGGTTTCCTGCTTTATCTTTTGGGTCTTTGGTCGGGCCAAATGAGCCCTTATCATTGTGTATTGTACCTTCCATCAATTCAAGCAGCGAGCGCATTTTCCCTTTCAAAGAGCTTCCCGGAATGTAAGGTTGGTTATTTAACGGATTGCGGACCACAAATTTATCGGGGCCTCCAATATTCAACGAAGAGTTGGTGCCACCAATATGCAAACCGGTTTTTAATACGATTTCGCCTTTTACGATTATCTTTTTGACTAACTTGTTTTCCATGATTTGTAAATTTAAGGGCATCTCTAAAAACCCAATGTTAATATATTTGTTTAATTGTTAATATTTTAAGCATGGGATATATGGTTAGATTGCCTATTTTACAGTACAAAAAAGAGCAACAATGAAGAATATCAATATGCTAGGCCTATT
>JAJUGZ010000142.1 GCA_029265715.1 Bacteroidota bacterium | reverse complement strand
GAAATAGCCATAAAAGCTGAAGCTTATACCAACCGGGAATGTATAAATGGCTATTCCATCTCGTTGAAAAACCATTTTGAAAAACAGAAATAGATACGAAAATTGTAAGAAACAACTTTGAAAATTTATACAGATGAAATACTTCTTGTTTTTCTATCTGGTCTTCCCAATCTCGCTTTTAGGACAGAATTACATTACCGTAAGCGGAACGATATCGGACATTGGTTCTGGCGAACAATTAATCGGGGCAACGGTTTATTCCGCTTTATCAAAAATCGGGACATCGGCCAACTCATACGGATTTTACAGTATCCGGCTACCGAAGGGAAAGAATACGTTACAGGTGAGTTATGTTGGTTACCAAACATTGCAGTCAGACATGCTACTAACGAAGGATACCACTGTGAATTTCAATCTTCAAACGGCATTAAAACTGGATGAGGTTACAGTAACAGGGACGGGGAACCGGAACTCACATCCGTATTTCTCAGGCATGAATATGATGAAATTGGATATGGCTAAAATGGCAGATATCCCGGTTATTTTAGGAGAGCGCGATTTGTTAAAGACTATCCAGTACCTGCCAGGAATAAAAGGAGGGGCTGAAAACACGGCGGGATACAATGTCCGCGGCGGCAGCAGCGACCAAAACCAGATTTTGCTCGACGGCGTGCCGGTTTACAACGTTTGCCATCTGATGGGGTTCTTTTCTGTTTTCAACGGGGAGGCCATCAAGAATGCCGAGCTCTATAAAGGTGGTATTCCCGCACGATATGGCGGCCATCTTTCGTCGGTATTGGATGTTACCATGAAAGAAGGGAACCTGAAAAACAGGAGGGTGCCTTTTTCATTAGTCCTGTTGCCGGGAGTTTTTCGTTGGAAGGGCCTGTAAAGAAAGATACCGCTTCGTATATCGTATCGGTGAGGCGGACGTTTATAGATCTTCCGTTGATGTTGGTTCAACGCATACAGAAACAACCATATGAAGGTGCGTATTATTTTTATGACCTGAATGCCAAAACCAACTGGATTTTAAATCCATCAAACCGGGTCTATTTGAGTATTTACAGTGGGTTGGACCGTAATTACTTTCGGGGAAGCGACAACAGCCTGAAGCAAAAGTATCATTATCAGTGGGGCAATGCAACGGTCGTTTTGCGGTGGAACCATACAGTTTCGTCCCGGTTATTCTCCAATACATCGTTTTATTTCAGTCGTTTCATCAATAATGAGCAAACACGGTCGAAAGAGGATGGAGCGGTTAACTTGTTCAAAACCTCATCGAAATTAAAGGAATGGACAATCAAGTCTGATTTCGACAACTATATTTCTTCCGTTCATACGGTCCGGTTTGGTGGCAAATTATCAATGATGTCGTTCAGTCCGGATATGATCCAGTTGCGCAACGACGAAAATAATGTTGACGTATCCCGTGAGAACCCCAAGCAGGCGTTTGCAGTTGAAGCTTATCTGGAAGACGCCATTAAATACGGCCGGTTTAATATCAACATTGGATTGAGAAATGCCGCTTACAGCGTCGAAGGTAAAACCTATTTTTCGGCAGGGCCCCGGCTTGCATTTAATTGGAACATAGCGACCGATTGGTCTGCCACTATGAGTTATATGAGAAACAGCCAATACCTTCATTTATTAACGAATTCTTCGTTGGGGTTGCCGACTGATTTATGGGTTGCTTCGACAAAAAATATAGCTCCTCAAAAGGCTGATCAAATTTCCGCAGGATTTGAGAAACATTTTCGAGAGACTTATACCTTGGGATTTGAAGGGTACTATAAAATGATGAGAAATGTGACCCGCTTTAATGAGGGGGCAGCTTTTTTAAGCGGGCGGGACCGTAATTGGGAAAATAATGTTTCGGTGGGCGAAGGAGAAGCATATGGCAGCGAATTTATGTTCCGGAAGGAGAACGGTCGGTTAACCTGGATGCTGTCATATACGCTGTCGTGGTCGAACCAACGCTTTGACGATATTAATAAGGGAAGATGGTTTCCATTTAAATACGACCGGCGTCACGATATTTCAGCCTTGGTTGATTATCGGTTGCCCACTACCCGGTCGGGAGAACGAAAAATCAGTCTGGCCTTCGTATTCCAATCAGGGAACCATGTTACTGTAAACAGTACAGAAACCGAAGGGGTATTGCTTCCGGGTTTTGAGTATATCGCTTTCAACGGAGGGGACGAATTTAAATCCCGCCGGACGTATGAAAATCCGAACAATCTTAAAATGCCTTCGTTCCATCACCTCGATCTGAACTATTCGGTAAAAAAATATAAAAGCAGCGGGCGTGGGCACGAGTGGTCCGTGTCGGGATATAATCTGTATAATCATTTGAATGTCTGGACAACTTACAAAAAAGACGGGCAAGTGAAGCAACTCTGCTTGTTCCCGTTTATTCCTTCAATTTCATATCGATATAAATGGTAATTAACATAGAGTAAGAAATGAAATAGCCATAAGAGCCATAGCTCATACAAACCGAAAACGTATAAATGGCTATTCTCCGGCAACTGCCGGATTGGATTCTAAATTGAAAAACTGAAGTTGATACGAAAATTGTAGAAACCAAATTTGAAAATTTATACACATGAAAACAATTGCAACACTTTTATTGATTTTGTCTGTTTTGTGCGTTCACGCACAGGACCGGCTTTCAATGGGTATCAAAGTTGAAGGCTTCTGGTTTATGCCCCATGATCAAAAATACTTTGGGGCAGTAATGGATAACAGTATTGGGGCGGGAACCGGAGTTTATTTCTCCGGAAATATCTGGAAAACCTTTTCGATGAATACCGGCGTTGGTTATCGGTTTATGTCGAACGATTGTACCAAAACAAATTTTTCGGCTGAATCAACTTCACCTGCAGACCGGTATTCATATAACCAAAACTGTCTGGTCGTTCCTTTTAACCTGCGAAAGAATTATTTCAACGGGCTCTTGTTTGTTGAACCGGGATTTGAACTGGACTGGATTATGGGACGGGAAAACCGGGAACCAAAACATGAGCTGCTTTGGAAAATCGGATTGGGTAGCCACTTGGGAAAACTGGAATACTCATTAAATTATTTATGGGGTAGTAAGCAACAGGAAGACATGTTGGTAGAGGGAATCAAATTTGCCCCGGTAATTTATAAAAGCAGATTGGTGCAATTGACTGTTTCATATCCACTTTGGGGTAAAAAATAGCAATGACTTTCAATTTTTAAATCTTAGAGTATGCAAAAAGCATTATTCATTCTTCTTTGTATCATTTCTTTAGGCAGCATGGGCCAATCAGTTATCGAAACAGGCATCCAGGTAAGCGGGGGGTGGTTCTTCCCGGCTAAAGCGTATGATGGTTCGACGTATAAAAACGGGATGGTGTCGGGCGCTGGCGTTTATGCTGCTGTTCGGATATGGAAACCGCTTTCGCTGGTTACCGGGGCTGGTTTTCAGTATAAAGTTATGCAGGAACAGAATTTTATTCCTGCCGGGGGGCCTGCCTCGCAACCTGGATATCCGGTTGCTGGCGAATATCGTTGGGACAAATTCCAGCATCATTCTTTGCTGGCGCCGATAAAACTGCGATTGGCCCTGACTCATTCATTTTTTATTCAATCTGGCATGGAAGTAGCCTGGCTAACCAATTACAGCCGGGTAAATGAAAAACCTGAAACGAACTGGACCATTGGGGTTAGCAGCCGGAAACATAAGCTAAAATGGTCGCTGGATTACAGCAAAGGCTTCAAAGACCAAGGCTTAGGCGAAACGGTTAACGGGGTAACTTCGGCAACCATTTACCGGAACCAGATGCTTCAATTCAGTTTGTATTATCCACTATGGCAGAAATAAAAAGAGATGGGCATGAACCCGGTTAAAATCCAGAGGCCTCATTGTTTGGGATTATTGTTCTGTTTGTTCGTTTCAATTGGCACATGCTTGGGCCAGTCTTTTACGGTGTCGGGCTATGTAACCGATGCTGAACCCGGAGAACGCTTATACGGGGCAGCTATTCAGGAGCAGCAATCTTCTTCCGGTTGTGTGACTAACCCGTATGGTTTTTTTAGCCTGACACTTTCGGCCGGTCAGCGTGAGCTGAATGTTTCATACGTTGGTTATCAAAAGCAAATATATCGGTTGCGGTTAGCTGCCGATACCGTTTTGCATATTGCCCTGAAAAGTGATAATACGCTGGAAGAAGTGACTGTCAGGGCAAGGCAGGCGGATTCACCCGAAGCCATATCGGGGATGAAACGAATCGACATGAAAGATGTCCGTTCGTTGCCCGGTTTCCTGGGCGAAAAAGACGTTATGAAAAGCCTGACCGTTTTACCAGGCGTATCGCAGGGATACGAAGGTAGTTCCGGAATTTATGTCCGGGGAGGCAGCCCCGACCAGAACCTGATCTTGTTGGATGGAGTGCCTGTTTACAACGTTTCTCACCTGTTTGGTTTTATGTCGGTCTTTACCCCGGAAGCGCTGCAACATGTTGATTTGTATAAAGGCGGGTTCCCGGCGCGATATGGGGGGCGGCTCTCTTCGGTCGTTGATGTGCACATGAAAGAGGGGAATATGTATAAACCACATTCATCCCTGGTGCTGGGGCCTGTTTCTTCCGAGTTTATGCACGAAGGCCCGGTTGTAAATGGAAAATCGTCGTTCCTGATTTCCGGGCGGCGCACGTTGCTCGATTTGTTTGTGACCGAAGGGGCCCGGCTTGCCCAGATGAACAACGACGAAAAGATTATACCAGGCTTGAATTTTTACGATACCAATGCCAAGTTTAATTTCTATATCAATCCGAAGAACCGTCTTTATATAAGCCTGTACAAAGGCGGCGACCGGTTGTTTTCAGAATATTCTGATCGTTCAGAATGGACAACAGGGGTTTTTGATGAAAACCAGACAAAGGTCGATTTAAAATGGGGAAACACGTTGGCTGCCTTGCGGTGGAACAGCCAAGTCTCGCCCCGGATATTTGTCAATACAACTCTGGCAGCCGGCGCTTTTCAATATGGCATTCATAACCGGTATTCCAGTCTGCACACCGAAAATAAGGAAACAGATTTGAATAAAGCCACGGTCGATTACCAAACGCGCATTGCAACACATTCTGTGCAGGTTTTGGCTGATTGGTACCTGGCCAACGGCAACCGGTTATCGTTGGGCGCCGAGGCGGGCATTCACATTTTTCAGCCAGGGAAGCGTCATGTCCTAAACTCTTCAGGAATAACCTTAGACGATGGGAATCAGGAGGTCAGGACTATTCCTCTGGCTGTTTTTGTCGAAGACAATTTCGCGTTCAGCAACCAGGTTCATCTAAATGCAGGGCTGCGTTATGAAGGCGAGTTTGTAAATGAACATCTTTTCAATCAGGTATCTCCCCGGGTAAACATGAATTATCGGTTAACAGAGAACTGGCAGTTTTCGGCTTCGCTGGCAACCATGTTTCAGCCGCTGCACTTGCTGACAAACAGCAGCATTGGCCTGCCGTCGGACATTTGGGTGCCTGCTACGCGAAATATAAGGCCCGAAACGTCGCAGACAGCTTCGATCGGAATAATCCACAATTTTCCCGGGCAGTTACGTTGGTCAGGCGAGCTGTATGGAAAGATGATGCACGATGTGGTCCAGTATAAAGCCGGGCACAGTTTCATGGATTTGGCCAAAGACTGGGAACAGATGGTTTATCAGGGGAAAGGACGGGCCTGGGGATTTGAAAATGCGTTCGATTATCAGGACCGGCAGGTCAAAGCCTGGCTTTATTATACATTGGCACAAAACCAGCGACAGTTTGACGAGCTAAATAACGGCAATTATTTTCCCTATAAATTCGACCGTCGGCACGATTTAAACGTTGGGTTCAATTATAAGTTAAACGAGAAAGTTTCTTTTACAACCATGTGGGTTTTTCAGAGCGGGCAGGCAGCAAACATTGCCTCGGGAGATTATCCGGTGATGGGCGAGATCGCCGAAGATTCTGCATACGACCCGGTGTTTGGCTTTGAGTTAAGAGGCTGGCAGCCCATTGATTTGACGCCCCATTACAATGCCGTGCGTTTGACATCGTACCATCATCTGGATGTGGAAGCGATCTTTACCAGGCAACAGAAAAAGTCAACCCGTGAATGGCGTGTTGGTATTTTTAATGTGTATGCCCGGCAAAATGCATATTACTATTACCCGTACGTGCGCAAAAATGGGACAAGGGGTTACAAGCAAATAAGCATCCTGCCTTTCCTCCCCTCAATTAGTTACCGTTTAACCTTTTGATCATGAATAAAATCGGATTATTAATGGCTATTGCTCTGTGTTTTATACTTTTTGCCTGCGAAAAAGAGTTGAAGGTTGATTATCCGGATGAACCGTCCGTTCCGGTACTTAATGTCTTTTTCACTCCCGACAGTCTGTGGAAGGCGCGGTTGGTTTACTCCAAAATGAAAACCGACACCAGCTACCGGCCAATAAAAGATGCACAGCTTTCCATTGTCGGGGATGATGGCTCAACGACTATTCTCCATTACACAGCCGAGGGGTATTATCAGGCTGATATATTTCCTCGGGCAGGCGTCCGATATACCATCCATGCGTTGTTGGCCGACGGGACCGATTTAAGCGGAACCAGTTTTGCACCTGAAGAACCTAATTTATCGGTAGTATCATTCAACTCAGCCTGGTCGACCTACCTGTTTGATGCGGACCTGATGGATTACAGTGTCATGCCGGTTTATGTCAATATTTCGGACGAACTTGCAACTGCCAATCTCCAATTCCGGTTTTGGAATGCTTTCCCGAAATGGGGGCGCGATGTTAACCGCTATTTTTTATCGTCCGATTCGTTGGTTGTTTTGGAACAAAAAGGAATTCCTGCTTCTGTTATCAATGCTCTATTGCCATTAACGGATCAATGGCAAATGTCATTTTATGCCTTTGAAGCGAAATTGAATAATATTCCGGAATGGTTGAATTATAGTTCGAAGTATGAAAATATATTGAGAGCAACAATGCAAACACAGCCGGAAACAGATCCCCGGGCTTTTGATTGGCACAAACTCAGCATATTTTCATTAGACGGCTGGTTGCAAAACGTTGGCAATAATACTTCTGCTGTTTTTGGAACCTGCCGACAGGCGGGGCAGGCTAATTTGTTGCTGAGCGATGATAACCTGAAATGGCGGATGGAGCGGAACGCCCCGGACGAACGGGACCAATACTGGTTGGAAGTAAGGAACTGCAGCCCGGCCTATTTTCGGTACACACAGGATTACATGTTACAGGTGTCGCAGCGGATGAACCCTTATGCCGAACCGGTAACCGTTTATTCCAATATTACAAACGGGGTCGGAATTTTTGCGGGGTACAACCGGCAGTTGATCAAGTTGATGGATTATTGAGGGTTTAAACGGTATCTATTTTCATTTCAGTTGGACTGGGTACTTCTCCGGGAATATTGTAATTTAGAATCCATCTAAATTACCCCCCCCCGGAAAAATTACCAAAATGTAACATGAAGTTCAATAAGGCATGATTATATTTGTCCCGGGCATTATACGGGGCTTTACTTTTCGTTGAACGGCGCCAGTTCTGTGTGCCGGGTTATAAATAGGGGGATTGGGTATGTTTGCAACCGTGCAATCACAGAGGTGGTTGTGTGTTCTGGCGGATGAGAATTGCTGAACGGTTTTCTTCGCCGGGGTCAATTTTGGTTAAGAAAAAACCCGCAAGGCAATTTGCCAGGCGGGCCGTTATAAATAACAATTTGTTGAACCGGGACGGGCAGCTCGAACTGCCCGTCCCTCAAACGTTTCAAAATTATGAAAAAAATTACAGTATTAGCTTTTACGTCTATGGCATTCATGCTTCTTTCTGCCTGCCAGAAAGATGAGTTTTCTAAAAATAAATATGATTCAGTCTCAGAACAGGATCTCATAGAAAATGAGATCCCATATTTTTCATCTTTAGAAAACTTTAATTTATGTTATGCCGCACTGAAGGATAATAAAGTTTTGTTTGATCAGGAAGCTTTTGTTTCCCTCGAGAAAAGTCGTAAAGATGAAATTCTTAAGGGCATCTCTAAAAACCCAATGTTAATATATTTGTTTAATTGTTAATATTTTAAGCATGGGATATATGGTTAGATTGCCTATTTTACAGTACAAAAAAGAGCAACAATGAAGAATATCAATATGCTAGGCCTATT
>JAJUGZ010000010.1 GCA_029265715.1 Bacteroidota bacterium | reverse complement strand
ATAGATTTTATGGAAATCTTAAACTACATACCCGAAGAAATTATCAACTTCCTGTTAGTTCTTGTATTTTCTTTACTGATTGGACTGGAACAGCGACGGCATCATCTCCACGAAAATGAAGATTTGTTGTTTGGGACCGATCGCACATTTACGTTCATCGGCCTATTGGGATATGTCTTATTTATTGCCGACACGCAAACCTATGTTCCATTTCTGATTGGCTTTTCAGTCATCGGCCTTTTACTGACCGTTCAATATTTCCAAAAAATAAGCCAGCATTCCAGCTACGGGCTTACCAGTTCCATTCTGGCCCTTCTAACCTATTGTTTACCAATCATGATTTTTACACAGCCCGTTTGGTTGGTATTATCGTTTGTCGTTGCCATTCTAATCCTGACCGAGATGAAAAGCCATTTCATCACTCTGTCGAAAAAAGCGTCGGAAGAAGAATTCATTACCCTGGCTAAATTCATTGCATTTGCAGGTATTATTTTACCCTTGCTCCCCGAAAAGAACATTTCAGAACATATCCCTGTTTCTCCTTACCATTTATGGCTGGCCATTTTGGTTGTTTCCGGAATATCATACGCCAGTTATATCCTAAAAAAATTCGTTTTCCCCGACTCCGGATTAACCCTGACCGGCATCCTTGGCGGAATATACAGCAGTACGGCAACAACCGTGATCCTGGCCCGAAAAGAACGGACCGAGCCCCACGGCAGAGAAACGGTTTCGGCTATTATGCTGGCCAACGGCATGATGTACCTCCGGATTTTGGTTCTGGCACTGATATTCAGTCCGACAATTGCTAAGATATTAGCCATCCCGTTTCTAATTTTATTTGGAATTTCTTTTCTGCTTTCAAAGATTATCGCACTCCCCTCCGGGCCATCAACCGAAGTAAACCCACTCAGTCCCTCGAAAAATCCACTCGAACTAAAAACAGCCTCTGTATTCGGAGCCCTGTTCGTGTTTTTTGCCATCGTTACCGACTATGTACTGAAAAATTACGGGAATTCCGGGGTAACAAACCTGGCTTTTGTGGTTGGCGTTACCGATATCGACCCGTTCCTGCTAAACCTGCTCCAGCAAAGCTCCGGAATTAACCAGACCACCGTTGCGCTGTCCATTCTGAATGCCACCAACAGCAACAATCTTCTGAAAATGATTTATGCGGTCGCTCTTTCAGGCTCCCAAATCCGGAAAAAACTAAGCTGGAGTTTCGGAATCCTTATTCTTTCCGGATTAACAGCATCACTCATCCTTTATGTAATCTGACTTGTTCAAGAACACTTCCTGTCAAATTAACACCCCGTTGCGAACACAAAACTTACAAAAAATAAGTTTATATTTCGTTTCAATAACAAACGAACAATCATCATTACGCGAAGCTAATATGAAATAGCCATAAGGGCCATAGCTCATATCACCCGAAAATGTACAAATGGCTATTCCATGTCGGTGCTAATTTGATTGAAAAGAAAAAGCTGTTACGAAAGTTTTACGAACCTGCTTTGAAAATTTATACAGATGAAATAGCCATAAAAGCTGAAGCTTATACCAACCGGGAATGTATAAATGGCTATTCCATCTCGTTGAAAAACTAGTTTGAAAAACAGAAATAGATACGAAAATTGTAAGAAACAACTTTGAAAATTTATACGAATGAAACTTGCACTCTTCCTGCTTCTATTCGGATTGGTATATAGTCGTGCCATTGCCGGCACAACCGCATTTACATCATCCAACCTTCCTCTGATTATTATCAATACCAATGGAAAAACAATCCCTGATGCCTATAAAATAGATGCATCCATGAAGATAATCAGCAATGGCCCCGGGATTCCCAATAAGCCAACCGACCCGGGCAATGTTTACGATGGAAAGATTGGTATTGAAATACGCGGGTCTTATTCAGCCTCCCTGCCACAAAAACCATACGGAATTGAAACACGCGACTCAAACGGGAACAATTTTGATGTTTCGCTGCTCGGAATGCCTGCCGAAAACGACTGGATCCTGTTGGCCAACTACAACGATAAATCATTTATGCGAAACACACTGGCCTTCGATCTGTTCCGTAAAATGGGCCATTATGCTCCCCGTACCCAACTTTGCGAAGTGCTCGTCAACGGACAATATCAGGGAATTTATGTTTTTACAGAAAAAATCAAGCGGGACAAAGGGCGCGTGAATATTGCCAACCTGAAAACGACCGATATTTCAGGCGACGACGTTACAGGCGGTTATATCTTTAAAGTAGATTACTACGACTCGTCGAACAGTTGGAAGAGCAATTACTCGCCTATCGATCATCCCGGGAAAAGCGTATATTTTGTTTATCATGACCCTAAACCAACCGAACTGGTTTACCAGCAAAAAAGTTACCTGAAAGACTTTGTCAATTCATTCGAAACAACTCTGTACAGCAACAACTTTGCGAATCCGGCAACAGGATACCAGGCTTGGATTGATGTACAATCGTTTATCGATTATTTCATTGTCAGCGAAGTATCCAGAAACGTTGATGCGTTCAAAAAAAGCGAGTACTTCTACAAAGACAAAAACAGCAAGGATGGCCGTTTGCACGCCGGTCCGGTTTGGGATTTCGACTGGGCCTGGAAGAACATCTGGGACTGCTATATGTTTAGCCAAACCGATGGCTCGGGCTGGAGCTACATGCTAAACGACTGCAACCCGTGGCCAACATCGCCCGGCTGGATGGTGCGGTTACTACAAGACCCGAATTTCGCCAATGCCCTTAACCAGCGATATTTTGAACTAAGAAACTCGTACTTAAGTCTCAATTACATTAACCATTACATTGACTCGGTTAAAACACTGGTTGCCGAAGCGCAAGTCAGGCATTACAGCCAATGGCCAATTCTGGGACAAAACGTTGGTGCGCCTGAAGTTGATGCCATTCCGAATTCCTATTCCGGCGAAGTTGAAAAACTGCGTACCTGGATTACTACTCGTATCAACTGGCTCGATAAAAACATGCCGGGACAATCGGCAACGACCATACCAATCGTGTACAATCAAGGATTGAGCTACAGACTTTTTCCCAACCCTGCAACCGAATATGTATATCTGGAAAGTTCAGGAGACCTGAATTTGATCGAATTCTTCACGATTTTGGGAACTAAGGCCAAAGTCTGTCGGGTAACAGAAACAAGCGACAAAAAAATTTCGGTTTCAGATCTCCCTCACGGGACTTACGTACTTAAAATGTATTTCAGAAACCATCTGCCCATATCGACCAAGATCTTAATCAACTGACGAACATCACACAGGTCTTCTAAGATCAGTATCTCAACAAAAACAGAACCCGGAAAACCCCGAACAAAAAAGTTATGACCGAGGCCGATCCGGTAATCAACTCAAATTATTGGATCAGACTTCCCCGTGGCTGCAAGCTAACCAAGGTACTTCTTAAACAAATAGCGGACCCCTTCGGCAATCGACCAAAAAAGTACGAATGCGAGCAAAGCAAGGATTAACTCGATACCAACTACGCTTATAGTACTTATCCAGGCCTCATGAGACAGATCGAATCTGTTTCGCATTAAAAAGCCCAGGAGATATATAATTTCTGCGATAATCATGCCCAGCGAGAAGAAAATTACGCGCATCCATTTTCCCGGCAGGGTGGCTTCCGGATACATCGGTATATTATTCAGGGAGATGCCAATCGCTGCCAGCATCAGCGGAATGTAACAAAACAAGAACCAGTTTGTCCGGGCAATGCTAATAACCATGGCCATAAAAATCATTCCGGACAAAATGTACAGAAACGGGCGGGTAAAAAGACGTTTAAATTCTTCCTTCATCAAATGTTTTTAAACCACCGTTGAAAGACTGGACCAAGATAAGGGATTTCCTTTTGCTGTTGCTGTGTCGCACCAACAAAGCTGAAAACCCACAAAACAAAAAGTAACATGACAATCAAAACTTTAATTGAAGGGATTAATCCCCCGATTAATATAAACAAATATAAACCAAGGGTTTGCCTTAAATAAAAGCCGGTAACCGAATCCGGATCCATCCGGTTAAAAATAAAAGCAACAATCCAGCCAAGAATTGTCAAATGGGCTAAAATTGATTTCAGCTTAGGGCTCATTTGCAGAAACACGTTAATTAAGTTATAAAAATAGTTATAAAAAGAACACAGCCACCCCACCCACTGTAATTAGGGCCCCGACAATCTCTTTCCAGTTCACTTTTTCATGAAAAAGGAACAAGGCCGGAGGGATGATCAGCACCGGCACAATCGACATGAGGGTTGCAGCAATCCCGGCCTGCGTATGTTGAATAGCCAACAACGAAAATGAAACGCCCAGAAATGGACCAAACACCGATCCCAGCGCAATACGCTTCATTGCTGGCACGTTGTGCAGGGCTTCCCACACCCTTTTATAGTGCTTCAATATCAGAAACAAGACGAAAAAACCAAGCATCCCGGTCATTACACGAATGTGTGACGCAGCAAACGCATCGTAATCGCCCATCCCTTTTTTACTGAAGACCAACCCGACCCCCTGCCCAATAGCGCCCCCGAATGCCAGTAAAATTCCTTTAATCGGATAGCCGGTCGTAATTCGGGCCCGGGCCTGCGAATCCAATTCTTTTTTCTCCCGTTTCAGGATCACGATGGCAATACCACTCAGCGTAACAACCATCCCGACCCATTTCATGAGCGACATGGTTTCGCCCAGCATCAGCCAGCTTACAAAAGCAGTCACAGGAGGTGCCAATGCCATGATCAGCATCGAAATGCGGGCGCCAATCACCACATACGCCTGGAAAAGCAGCAAATCGCCAATAACAAAGCCAACCAGTCCCGACAAAGCCAGCCACATCCAAGCCTGGGGAGTAGCATCAACCGGGAAAAATAAACCGCGCCGGATATAATTTACAACACCATAAATCAAGAAGGCAAACACTAAACGGATCAGATTGACCGACAGCGAACCCACCCGCTTCCCGGCCGATTCGAACGAAAGACTGGTGACAGTCCAGAAAAAGGCCGTCAGCAAGGCGGCAATTTCTCCCCAATACGGTCGCATAATTTGATTTCAGGAATATGCCGCGAAGTTATCAAAAAATTGGTTCTTTATCCGGAATGAAAAAAAGAGCCGAAACTCACGTTTCGGCCCACACACTCAATTTTGGCAATTTAACAGCTGGTAAACAGCTATTTGGGAATATCTTAATTTGATAATTCTTTCAACAGATCTGTTAAACGTCCACAAATATACTATTTTTTGTATCCATCGATATGCACACCGGCTACTGCGCGACCAGATGGGTCGATATTATTTTTAAAACTTTCGTCCCAGGCAAGCGCTTCCGGAGTAGAACAAGCGACCGAAGGCACTGACGGAACACACATTGCAGCCGAATCAGATGGAAAATGTTCGGTGAATATCGAACGATAGAAATACTCTTCTTTCGACATCGGCGTGTTTATCGGGAACCGATATTTGGCATTTTTCATCTGCTCGTCAGAAACTTTTTCAGCAACCATCGCTTTCAATGAATCAATCCAGTTATATCCAACGCCGTCAGAAAACTGTTCTTTCTGGCGCCAGGCAACACTAGCAGGCAGGTAATCTTCAAATGCTTTCCGAACAACCCATTTCTCCATCCGACCATTTTTTGCCATTTTGTCTTCCGGGTTCAGGCGCATGGCCACATCTAGGAATTCTTTGTCGAGAAACGGAACACGACCTTCAACCCCCCATGCTGCCAGCGATTTATTGGCTCGCAAACAATCATACAAATGCAGTTTGCTGAGTTTGCGAACCGTTTCTTCATGGAAAGCCTGAGCGTTAGGCGCTTTATGGAAGTACAGATAACCTCCGAAAACTTCGTCGGCCCCTTCACCGGAAAGGACCATCTTTACCCCCATCGATTTGATAACCCGGGCCATCAGGTACATGGGAGTCGACGCCCGGACCGTCGTTACATCGTATGTTTCCAGATGATAAATTACATCGCGGATCGCATCCAGTCCTTCCTGTACGGTAAAATGTATTTCGTGATGGACAGTTCCAATGTGCTCAGCTACTTTCTTGGCGGCTGCCAAATCCGGGGATCCTTTCAAACCAACGGCAAACGAGTGCAACTGAGGCCACCAGGCCGTTTGCGGTTCATCCGATTCGACCCGGAATGCAGCATATTTTTTAGCAATCGCTGAAATAACAGACGAATCCAGCCCTCCTGAAAGTAAAACACCGTAAGGAACATCAGACATCAGCTGACGGTGAACAGCAGCCTCGAGCGCATTGCGCAAATCGTCAATCGATGTTGGATTATCTTTCACGGCATCATATTGCATCCAGTCACGCTTATACCAGGTCTTTACTTCTCCATCACCACTATAAAGGTAGGTTCCCGGCATAAATTCCTGAATTTTGTTGCAGAACCCTTCGAGTGATTTTAATTCGGAAGCCACATAAAAAGTTCCATTTGCATCCCAACCCATATAAAGCGGAATAATTCCGATATGGTCGCGGGCAACCAGATAACAATCATTTTTCTGATCGTAAAGGGCAAAAGCAAAAATCCCGTTCAGGTCTTCCAAAAAGTCAATCCCTTTTTCCTGATACAGGGCCAGAATTACCTCGCAATCCGACTGGGTTAAAAATTCATAAGAACCACTCAGCCTTTTCCGGATTTCATGGTGATTGTAAATTTCGCCATTTACAGCCAACACCAGATTCCCATCTTTACTGTAAAGAGGCTGGCCTCCCGATTCCGGGTCTACAATTGAAAGACGTTCGTGAGATAATATCGCTTTGTCACACGCAAAAACACCAGACCAGTCGGGCCCGCGGTGACGAATACGTTTCGACATCTTTAAAACCTGAGGACGCAACTCTGCTACATCCACTTTTAAATCAAATGCTCCTACAAATCCACACATTTTGCCAAAATTTTTAAAATCTATTCAATCTTTTTTACTCAACGAGACACCAAAAATAAACACTTTGCTCTATTACAAAAACAAATTCTGTCTTTTTTTGTGATTTTTAACAACAAAAATAACTCATTTGCGACCGAACTTCCAAAAGATTGACAAATTGAAAAATACATTTTCCAAAGTACTCCCCTCAATTAGCACCCACTTCATCAAAAAAAACAGAATATCATTTTCAAATAAGCCCCCTCAAACACACCAACCAGAATAAAAAAACACAAATTTACCCGGCTCCCTCCTTTTTTTTCTACAACATCCCCATTCCCCAAAAACAAGAACGCTTCTGCCTTGATAAAACAAGACAAAAGCGTTCTTCTATATTTTATCAGAAGCTTTTGGCTCCGGATCGGGTTACACATTAAACCGAAAATGCATAATATCGCCATCCTGAACGACATAATCCTTCCCCTCAATCGACATTTTTCCAGCCTCTTTGCAAGCCTGTTCCGATCCGTAAGTTATAAAATCAGCATATTTAATAACCTCTGCGCGAATAAACCCTTTTTCAAAGTCTGAATGAATGACACCGGCAGCCTGGGGAGCTTTGAACCCACGTTTATAAGTCCACGCCCGAACTTCTTTGACCCCTGCCGTAAAATAAGTTTCAAGTTGCAACAGGCGGTAGGCGCTCTTAATTAATTTATTAACCCCCGATTCTTTCAAGCCCAGATCTTCCAGGAACATCTGACGTTCCTCATAACTTTCGAGTTCAGCAATATCAGCTTCAGTTGCTGCTGCAATTACAAGCAATTCAGCATTTTCATCTTTAATCGCCTCTTTCACTGCATCAACAAATGCATTTCCTGAAATAACCGATGCTTCATCGACATTGCAGACATACAAAATTGGTTTATTGGTCAGCAATTGCAGATCTTTTGCAAGCTTTTGGTCAGCCTCCTCGATCTCCACTGTTCTTGCCGATTTCCCCTGCATTAACACATCGCGGTATTGCGTCAGAAGTTTAAACATACGCTTAGCTTCCGGGTCGTTCCCTGCTTTAGCCTGTTTTTCAACTTTTACAATACGGCTTTCAACCGTTTCCAAATCCTTTAACTGCAGCTCAATATCAATGGTTTCTTTGTCGCGGACCGGATCGATGGTTGTATCAACGTGTGTAATGTTATCATTTTCGAAACAACGCAGAACATGGATAATTGCATCTGTTTCACGAATATTGGCAAGAAATTTATTTCCTAATCCCTCCCCTTTGCTGGCGCCACGAACCAAACCGGCAATATCGACAATTTCGACAGTAGTAGGTACAATTCGTTCGGGATGAACTAATTCGGCCAACTTATTCAACCGTTCATCAGGAACTGTGATTACGCCCAGATTGGGTTCAATTGTACAAAACGGAAAGTTTGCAGATTGCGCCTTTGCATTCGACAAACAGTTAAAAAGTGTCGATTTCCCGACATTGGGCAATCCCACGATCCCACACTGTAAAGCCATTTTCTATCTCTTTATAAAATTGAGCTGCAAAGATAAACGATTCGCCCGATTAATATTTAGCAGGATTTTAAATTTTAAATTCATCCCGGATTCTGCCTTTCATTTAATAACTTACAGATAGTGACGATTCAGGCGGGTTTATTACTTTTGTAATCAAATTTTTTAGTTATGATTTTAGACGATGTCTCGGTTGACTGTGTCATTTTTGGTTTTGACGGTACAAGCCTGAAAGTGCTTCTTCACCAGATTAACCGCAAAGTATTGCAGCAAACATTGCCTTCGGAAATAACAGAAGAACAGATCAGCCGTTTATACGACCACCATCCGGGAATGCTGGACGAAACCCTGTGGAACCTCTTCGCTGCCCATGTACCGGTTGATCAGGATTTGGATGCTTTTGCACTAGACCTGGTCCGTCGTGCAATCGGACTAAAGAATGTATATCTGCAACAAATTGAAGCATTTGGCGCTGCTAAACGGGTTCCTTACACCCGGGTTATCACTGTTGGGTATTATGCCCTGATCAACCCAGCCTACCACGATTTAAGGAAATCGGCTATTGCAAAAACCCTTCAGTGGTTTAATGTAACCGAACTTCCTCCACTTTGTTTCGACCATGCAGAGATTATCCGCAAAGGTCTTGAAAAACTTCGCTGGGAAGCCATGTACCAGCCAGTCGGGTTCCACCTGCTTCCGGAAAAATTTACATTAACCGAGTTCCAAACGCTATACGAAGTACTGCTGAACAAGAAATTAGACACCCGGAATTTTCGAAAAAAAATCAGCAAAATGAACTTACTGATCGACACGAACGAAAAGCAGAAAAACGTGGCTCACCGGGCAGCAAAGCTCTATCAGTTCGATATGGCAAATTACAACCGCTTAAAAAAGGAAGGGCTGAACTTCCGGATCGAATAAAAAACAAAATTTTGAGCTTCCGCTTTAAACCCAACGGCAAATTAACGGTCAGAGTTGAAATTTTGGTCACAACATGCAGCATAGCGATTTGGAAATAGTTATTGGCCTTAAGGACCCGAATACCAGAGAACAGGCATTCCGGCTTTTGGTTGGCAGCTATAAAGAACGGCTGTACTGGCATATCCGAAAAATTGTCATGAACCACGATGACGCCGACGACATTCTGCAAAATACATTTATTAAAATCTGGAACGGCATTGACGCATTTCGGGGGGAGTCGAGCCTTTTTACATGGCTTTACCGAATTGCGACCAACGAATCAATCACGTTCCTGACCCAGAAAAAACGCAAATCGACCATCGGAATCACTGAAGAAAACCAATACCTGATGGAAAACCTCGAAACCGACGATCATTTTGATGGCGACGAGTTTCAAATGAAACTTCAGCAGGCAATTGCCCAGCTCCCAGAAAAACAACGATTGGTTTTCAATATGAAATACTTCGACGATTTAAAATACCAGGACATGGCCGACATCCTGGAAACATCGGTAGGTGCATTAAAAGCGTCGTACCACCATGCGGTAAAAAAGATCGAAGACTATCTGAAAATGACTGATTAAAATCATACGATTAAACTTTTTTGAATTGCTTTAGTCAAAACAACACGAATTAAAATTCATGAACGGACAGAATAACATATACGATTTTGACGGGAACGGCCAGGGGAAAAACCCATTCAAAGTGCCCGAAGGATATTTTGAAACATTCGAGGACCGCTTAATGGCCAACATCCGATACCAGAAAGAAATCTCGTTGGGCAAAAATCCCAAAATCAGGATATTGCGCCCGATTATTGGGCTGGCTGCCGCATTTGCCGGGATCTTCCTGCTTGTTTATGTCCCGATGAAAACATTCTTCCCGGACTATCAGGCAAAAAATGCCGCCGACACAACACAAACGACAACAGTCATGGAAGAATATCTGATGACAAACCTGACTTGCATAAATGGAAGTGCATTCTATTCAGCCATCACCCAGGAAGACTCAAACGCCGGATCATTAAATAACAACGATGTTATTGACTATATGGCCAGTGATTTTAACGACTATGATATTTATGCTGAAATAAAATAAACAAATACTGATGAAGAGACTTTTCGCAATCATCCTCTTAGGATTTACAGGTATTTCTGCACTTTTTGCACAAGGCAGGGGAGGGATGCCGTCCCCGGAAATGCTCGAACGAATCAAAGCAGAAAAGATATCGTTTTTTACCAGCAAACTCGAGCTCACCACCAAAGAAGCCCAAGATTTTTGGCCAATTTACAATGAATATGAAAAAAAGAAAATGGATGTTCACCGCGAAATCTGGGACTTTGAACATCAGGATCAGCAAAAACTGGCCAGGATGAGCAATGCCGAATTGGAAAAATTAACCGTCGAATATACCGATCTGCTCGAAAAAGAAGTACTGATAACCAAGGACTACAACAAACTATTTCTCCGGATTTTACCGGCACGAAAGGTTTTGATGATCTACCAGGTCGAAAACCAGTTCAGGGCACACCTGATCAGGGAGTTCAGAAAAGACAGAAACGATTAGTGACAAGAGACAATAAAAAAAGCCGCAAAAAGCGGCTTTTTTATTATCGTCATTCTATCAATCTTCCGGATTCCAGAAAATCGATCGTCTCGTTAATCCATCGATACATCAACGTATCCTCGTCGACAAAATCAACCCGGGCCCGATATTGATTCATGAACTCTTCCAAAAACTCCGATGTTTTTAAGGGTCTTCTAAACTCCAGTGCCTGCGCTGCGTTGAAAAGCTCGATGGCTAAAATCTTATAAACGTTATCCACCACTTTCAGCGCTTTGGTAGCCGCGTTGGCCCCCATGCTCACATGGTCTTCCTGTTCGTTCGACGAAGGAATCGAATCGACCGAAGCCGGAGTGCTCAGTTGCTTGTTCTGGCTAACAATTGAAGCTGCCGCATATTGAGGAATCATAAACCCGGAATTTAAGCCGGGATTTGCCACCAGAAACTCGGGTAAGCCACGCTCGCCGGAAATCAACCGGTAAGTCCGTCGTTCCGAAATACTTCCCAGCTCCGACAACGCTATGGCCAAAAAATCCAGCGAAAGCGCCAGCGGTTCTCCATGAAAATTTCCACCAGACACAATCAGATCGTCGTCCGGGAAAACCGTAGGGTTATCCGTAACGGAATTAATCTCGGTTTCAATGACCGACGACACATATTTCACCGCATCTTTCACCGCCCCGTGTACCTGGGGGATACAACGGAATGAATACGGGTCCTGTACGTGTTTTTTCCGACGACTGATCAGTTCGCTTCCTTCCAGCAAAAACCGGAAATTGGCAGCCGTTTCAATTTGCCCGGCATGTGGGCGTATTTCCTGTACCTGAGCCATAAAGGGCTCCAGCAAACCATCGTAGGCATCAAGCGACAGCGCCCCGATAATGTCGGCATATTTCACGATTTTAAAGGCTTTCAGCAAAGTAAAAACACCATGGGCGCTCATAAACTGCGTGCCATTCAACAAGGCCAACCCTTCTTTGGCTCCCAGTTTAACCGGCTCCCAGCCTTTTTCAGCCAGAACTTCGTCGGCATACCGGCGTCGCCCCTTGTAATTTACCTCGCCCAGCCCAAGTAACGGCAGGAATAACATCGCCAGCGGAGCCAAATCGCCACTCGCTCCCAACGACCCCTGCTCACAAACCACCGGTAAAATATCTTCATTATACAAATCCAGAATACGCTGCACGGTCGTTCGTTGAACTGCCGAATTCCCTTTGGCCAGTGCATGGGCTTTCAGGAGCAACATCAGGCGGACCACATCGGCAGGTACTTCGGGCCCCAGGTTGCAGGCATGAGAAAGAACCAGGTTTTCCTGAAGTTTGCTTAGATCATCCTTCGATATCTCAATATCGCACAATGCCCCAAAACCGGTATTTATTCCATAAATCGGGCTGTCGCTTTCGGCGATCTTCTTATCGAGCCATGCCTTGCTCTTCTCGATCCGAGTGCAGGATTCATCCGACAATTCAAGCCAAAGATGCTTGCTAAGAATATTTTCAATAAGTTCGAATGTTAGTTTTTCAGGGGTGATAAGAAATACGTCTCTTTTCATATTCTCGATGGTTTTCAGTTAAAAATAATAACACAGCTGATAACTTGAAAATATCAGGATATGAAATGAAATCAGGGGAAACGGATGTCTCCCCCCACTATTTTTGAAAAACGATATTCTTTCTTGAACGCTCCCATTGCCTGAAAATATTCGGCAATAAGGGGAAAGCAGATCTATTCTGAAAGGATTTTTATCAGCTCTTGAGCATCGACCAGCTTCTGCTCTCCCGAAACCATATTTTTCAGGTTGATTTTGTTTTGGGCCATTTCTTCCTCCCCGACGATTGCGACAAACGGTATTTTCTTTTGGTCGGCCCAGGTCATTTGCTTTTTCATTTTTGCCTGATCGGGATATATTTCAGCGTTGATTCCCGCATTTCGAACCGCAGTTAAAACAGGCAAGCAATATTTTTCTTCCTTCTCCCCAAAATTAACAAACAACAACCGGGTTGAATCAACAGTTTCCTCAGGAAATAAACCGAGCTGTGTCAATACATCGTAAATACGATCGGCCCCAAATGAAATCCCAACACCTGAAACACCCGGCATCCCAAATATCCCGGTCAGATCATCGTAACGCCCTCCCCCACTAATGCTTCCAATCTGAACATCTTTGGCTTTCACTTCGAAAATAGCTCCGGTATAATAGTTCAAGCCACGAGCCAAAGTAAGATCCAGTTCAACCTCTGTTTGCAAATTGCTTCCGGCAATATAATCAAACAACGTCCGAACCTCGTCAATACCCTTACGTCCTATTTCTGATGATCCAATTGCCAATTCAAGTTGAGCCAGCTTTTCGATAGTTGTCCCCGATAAATGCAAAATGGGTTGCAACTTATCGATTGCTTCCTGCGGAATTCCTTTTTCCAGAAGCTCATCATTCACTTTCTCCAGCCCAATTTTATCGAGTTTATCGATGGCGACCGTGATATCGACAATGCGATCGATTTCCCCAATAACTTCGGCAATTCCAGCCAGGATCTTACGGTTATTGATCTTTACCACAACGTTTATCTTCAGGTTTCGAAAAACCTGATCGACTATCTGAACCAGCTCCAATTCGTTCAGCAACGAATCACTACCAACAATATCGACATCGCACTGGTAAAACTCGCGATAGCGCCCTTTCTGAGGGCGGTCGGCACGCCAAACCGGTTGAATCTGGTATCGTTTGAACGGAAAAGAAATCTCGTTTCGGTGTTGGACTACAAACCGGGCAAAAGGTACGGTAAGATCGTATCGCAAACCTTTTTCCGAAATCTTGTTTGTCAACCGAATGCTGTTTCGCTCCAACAATTCTTCGTCAGAAAGCCCGGTCATAAAATCTCCGGAATTCAGGATTTTAAATAACAATTTATCTCCTTCTTCACCATATTTCCCCATTAAAGTTGACAGGTTTTCCATGGCCGGAGTCTCGATCGGCTGAAACCCGTATAAACGGAAAATACGTTTAATTGTATCAAAAATATAGTTCCGGCGAGCCATTTCTATGGGCGAAAAGTCGCGGGTCCCTTTGGGAATCGAAGGTTTTTGTGCCATTTTACTTTGAGTTTTTCCTGAAAGGCCACAAAATTAAGTAAAAATCAGGAAACCGGTCAACGAATATATGTCTTCTGATTGTAATTTGTATAAAAGAAAAAAGGATGACCGCTGCCATCCTTTCCATCTTAACCAAATCTATGAAAAAAAACTGTACTAACTTATCTTCTTGTCTTCGAAACAAAGGTACGGAGAGAAACCGTTAATACATATTTAGCAACCTTAAAGAATGTTAAAACTATTTACGAATCAAGCAAAAAGCACAACAACCGATTCTGGATCAATCAAACATCCACGTAACAAAAAAGGATGGTCGCTGCCATCCTTTTCTGCTTTAACCTAATCTATGAAAAAACTTGTACTTCCTTTCTCTTTATATCAAAGGTACGGCGAAAAACTGTTAACACATATTTATCGAACTTAAAGGATGTTAAAAGTCGCTGCAGCACGACTGCCGATCGCACGTACCCAGCGCTGCATGTAACGATTCCAAATATTTCTGACAATCCACAGTACCTTCTTCTGGGGCCCACGAAGCAAAATTTTTGTCCGTTTCAACTTGATACGGACCGTCTTTTATTTCATACACAACCGTTCCGGATTTAAGTGAAACAACCGTGTGCCATACGGAAGGAGGAATTTCGATACCGTAATTTCCGATTTCAGGATCAAGCAGGAAATGAGAAATAAGCTTTCCGGAATCATCGAAAAAGCACATCTCAAGTCTCCCTCTCAAAATCAAAAAAACCTCTCTTTTGTCCGGATTCTCATGTTTATGAGGCCGAACATAAGTACCAGGTTCAAAGGCATTCAACATCCGGTTAATCGGATCAGAGAATGCTTCATGATGATTCAGGTTTTTTCGCAACCGGAGTGAATTCTTTGCCTCCAGAATTAATCGGTCCAAAATGTGACTATCAATTACTTTCATTGAAAAAGCATAAAGAAAAACTGCAAGCCACGCGCCCCCTTCCGGAATACACATGACCTGCAGTTTCTAAATTAAACGAAATATTATTCTGTCAATTTTTTATACTTGATGCGGTGAGGAGCAGTATCTCCCATCCGTTTTTTTCGGTTTTCTTCATATTCCGAATAGCCTCCTTCGAAGAAATAAACCTTTGAATCGCCCTCGAATGCTAAAATATGGGTAGCAATCCGGTCGAGGAACCAACGGTCGTGCGAAATCACCACCGCGCAACCAGCAAAATCGTCCAACCCTTCTTCCAGAGCCCGCAATGTATTTACGTCGATGTCGTTCGTGGGCTCGTCCAATAATAACACGTTCCCTTCTTCCTTCAATGCCATGGCTAAATGCAATCGGTTACGTTCCCCGCCCGAAAGAACACCGCATTTTTTCTCCTGGTCGCTTCCGGAGAAGTTAAAGCGGGAAACATATGCACGGGCATTAATCTGGCGTCCGCCCATTGTAATCAAGTCGTTGCCTCCGGATATAACCTGAAAAACCGTTTTCTCCGGATCAATGGCCTTATGGGTCTGATCGACGTATGAAATCTTCACGGTTTCACCAACATCAAATGTGCCGGCATTAGGCTTTTCAAGCCCCATGATCAAGCGGAACAACGTTGTTTTGCCAGCGCCATTTGGCCCGATAACCCCCACAATTCCGTTGGGAGGCAAAACAAAATTCAGGTTCTCAAACAATAACCGGTCTCCATAACCTTTCGACACATTTTCGGCTGAAATAACTTTATCACCCAAACGAGGTCCGTTCGGAATAAATATTTCAAGCTTTTCCTCCTTCTGTTTCACATCTTCTGAAAGCAACCGGTCATACGCGCCCAACCGGGCTTTCGATTTAGCCTGACGGGCTTTGGGCGCCATCCGGATCCATTCAAGCTCCCGTTCGAGGGTTTTCCTCCGTTTGGAAGTTTGCTTCTCTTCCTGAGCCATGCGCTGCGTCTTCTGCTCCAGCCATGAAGAATAGTTCCCTTTCCAGGGAATACCTTCTCCCCGATCCAGCTCCAGTATCCATCCGGCCACATTATCCAGGAAGTAGCGGTCGTGTGTAATACAAATGACAGTTCCTTTATATTGTTGCAAATGCATTTCAAGCCACTGAATCGATTCAGCATCCAGGTGGTTGGTCGGCTCGTCAAGCAACAATACATCCGGCTCTTTCAAAAGCAAACGGCACAAAGCGACCCGGCGACGTTCACCCCCCGAAAGCTCGCCCACCAACTGATCATCTGGGGGGCACTGCAGAGCGTCCATTGCCCGTTCCAGCTTACTATCCAGATTCCATGCATCATACTGATCGATTTTATCTTGCAAAACAGCTTGCTCGGCATAAAGCTTGTCCATTTGATCAGGGTCCTCATATACAGCCGGGTCGCCAAACTTCAGGTTGATGTCCTCATAAGCTTTAAGTACATCAACAATTTCCTGAACCCCCTCCTGTACGACCTCTTTCACCGTTTTCGATTCGTCGAGCTTTGGGTCCTGCTCAAGATATCCAACAGTATATCCGGGAGAAAATACGACCTCTCCCTGATACGATTTGTCGAGACCTGCGATTATTTTTAGCAAGGTAGATTTTCCTGATCCGTTTAATCCGATAATCCCAATTTTGGCTCCCAGGAAAAATGAAAGGGAAATATCCTTTAATACCTGTTTTTGCGGCGGGTATATTTTACTTACCCGGTACATTGAAAAAATTATTTTCTTATCATCAGCCATTTTTGATGTTTTAAAAATCCACTAATCAAAAGATTTAAATCAATTACCCAAATCGGCTTTTGGGTTACCAAAAATAGCTGTTTTTAAGTACCAAATACAGTAATTTTGAAATAGTCGATAACCAGAAAGAGCAAGACGTGAAAATATTAATTGTTGACGATAATCCGATAAATCTTAAGTTTCTTTATTATTCCCTGAAGCGGTTTTATGAAATTGAAACGGCCAGCAATGGGAAAGAAGCGCTCCAGAAACTCGAAAAAAGCCCGTCGGATCTTGTTCTTATGGATCTAGCCATGCCTATAATGGATGGAGTTCAGGCCACCGCTGCGATACGAAATTCGGCCAATAAAAAAATATCTGAAATACCTGTCATCTTTGTTACCACAAACGATTTCGAGCATGAAAAACAGCGTTGTTTCGATGCCGGGGCAACCGATTATATGCTAAAACCAATTGATGCTCAAACACTATTAGCAAAAATTGAAGATCTTCTACAACCTCAATATGTAAAAATGTAGCTTATTTAGCTGACATTTGCAGATACAAAAAAAGCTGGCATTCTGCCAGCTTTTTTTGTATCTGTCAAGTTCAAAATACTATTCCTCAGCATTTGCTTCAGCTTCCGGAGCAGCAGTTTCTTCTGCTTTGGGAGCTTCAACAACCTTCTCGGCAGCTTTCTTACCGCCACCACGACGCGACCGTTTGGCCTTTACCTTTTCAGATTTAGCTGCCAGCATGTTTTCATTGAAATCTACCAACTCAATGATACACATTTCAGCGCCATCGCCTAACCGGTTACCAGTTTTTAAGATACGGGTATAACCACCCGGACGATCTCCAACTTTTTCAATTATATCGCGGAAAAGAACCGAAACAGCAGTTTTGCTTTTCAAATAGCTGAATACAGTTCTGCGCGAATGAGTTGTATCATCCTTTGCTTTTGTAATAAGTGGTTCAACATAGGTACGCAGCGCTTTAGCCTTCGCAAGAGTTGTTGTAATACGCTTGTGAAAGAACAGCGAGCTGGCCATGTTAGCCATCAAGGCCTTCCGGTGAGATGTAGTACGGCCAAGGTGGTTGATTTTATTATTATGTCTCATTTGTTCTTATTCCTTGTCAAGTTTATACTTACTAATATCCATTCCGAAAGTCAGATTCAGACTTACCAATAAATCGTCAAGCTCTGTAAGAGACTTTTTCCCGAAGTTACGGAACTTCAGCAGGTCGTTGCGGTTATAAGTAACCAGCTCGCCCAAAGTTTCAACATCAGCAGCTTTCAAACAGTTAAGAGCACGAACCGACAGATCCATATCAACCAGTTTGGTTTTCAAAAGCTGACGCATGTGAAGCACTTCTTCATCAAATTCTTCATTTGCAAATTTTTCATCCGAATCGAGCGTAATCTTCTCGTCAGAGAACAGCATGAAGTGATAGATCAGAATTTTTGCGGCTTCTTTCAGCGCATCTTTTGGATGAATCGAGCCATCGGTAGTAATTTCAAAAACCAATTTTTCGTAGTCGGTTTTTTGTTCTACGCGATAGTTTTCAACCGTGTACTTAACGTTCTTGATCGGCGTATAAATTGAATCGATCGGAATAACTCCAAACTCAGCATCAACCGGCTTGTTCTCAGCGCTTGGTACATAACCGCGACCTTTGTTGATGGTGATATCCATCTGCAATTTTACCTCTGGCTCCATGCGGCAAATAACCAATTCGGGATTTAATACCCGGAATCCGGTCATGAATTTGTTTATATCACCAGCCGTAAATTTCTCCTGACCGGTAATTGAAATAGAAACCTTTTCGCTGTCAAAATCTTCAACTTCGCGTTTAAAGCGAATCTGTTTCAAATTCAGGATAATTTCGGTTACATCCTCCATTACTCCTTTAATTGTAGCAAATTCGTGGTCAACGCCTTCAATTTTAACAGTAGTAATTGCATAACCTTCCAAAGATGATAAGAGGATTCTGCGCAGGGCATTACCAATCGTGATACCGTAACCAGGCTCCAATGGACGGAATTCAAATTTTCCGAACTTGTCGTCGGTTTCAATCATTATAACTTTGTCGGGTTTTTGGAACGCTAATATTGCCATAATAATACTGAGTAATTTATTATTTAGAATACAACTCTACGATAAGCTGTTCTTTAATGTTTTCAGGAATTTCAGCTCTTTCAGGACGGTTCAGGAATTTACCGGCCATCTGGCTGTTATCCCATTCCAACCAAGCATATTTGTTGTAACGACGTGAAGTCAATGCTTCGTTGATTACTTCCAACGACTTTGATTTTTCACGAACTCCAACGATATCGCCAGGACGAATATGGTATGATGGAATATTGACTACTTCACCATTCACCACAATATGTTTGTGAGAAACAAGCTGACGGGCGGCTGCACGCGTAGCTGCTAAACCCAAACGAAATACTACGTTATCCAAGCGGGCTTCAAGGAGCTGAAGTAAAACCTCGCCGGTTACACCTTTGGCTGCCGAGGCTTTTTTAAACAGGTTCGAGAATTGTCTTTCAAGAACACCGTAAGTATATTTAGCTTTCTGTTTTTCGCGCAATTGCAAACCATATTCTGATTTTTTACGTCTGCGGCTGGCTAAACCATGAAAACCAGGAGGATAATTTTTCTTTTCAAGAACTTTATCCGGTCCGAAAATCGGCTCACCGAATTTCCGTGCTACTTTTGATTTTGGTCCAATATATCTTGCCATTACTCTTCAAATTAAAATAAAATTAAACACGTCTTCTCTTTGCCGGACGACATCCGTTGTGTGGCAGCGGTGTAACGTCAACGATTTCGCTGATCTGAATACCAACACTGCTAATAGCACGAATAGCCGACTCACGACCATTACCCGGTCCTTTAACGTATACTTTTACTTTACGAAGACCAAGATCGTAAGCTGTCTTGGAGCATTCTTCTGATGCTACCTGGGCAGCATAAGGAGTATTTTTCTTAGAACCTCTGAATCCTTTTTTTCCGGCTGATGACCAAGAGATTACCTCGCCATTGTTGTTGCACAATGAAACGATAATGTTATTAAACGATGAATGGATATGAGCTTGTCCGGTAGCTTCAACGTTAACAACTCTTTTTTTGGTGATACCAGTTTTTTTTGCCATAATTTAAATCTCAATTATTTAGTGGCTTTCTTCTTATTAGCAACAGTTTTTCTCTTTCCTTTACGTGTGCGGGCATTGTTTTTTGTGCTCTGACCACGTAATGGCAAACCAATACGATGACGAATCCCACGGTAGCAACCGATATCCATCAGACGTTTAATATTGAGCTGTGTTTCAGAACGAAGTTCTCCTTCCACCTTAATTTGACTAATCTCAGCACGGATCGCAGCCAACTGATCGTCTGTCCAATCCTGAACTTTGATGTCGCGATCGACACCAGCGTTTGCAAGAATTGTATTTGATAGACTACGTCCAATTCCATAAATGTAGGTTAATGCGATTTCTCCTCTTTTGTTATTCGGGATGTCAACGCCACTTATACGAGCCATAAAATAAATTTTTACAAAGTTAATTAATTATCCCTGACGTTGTTTGTACTTCGGATTCTTTTTGTTTATCACGTACAAACGGCCTTTTCTGCGTACAATTTTGCAGTCAGCGCTACGTTTTTTAATGGATGCTCTTACTTTCATTATTTAGTGCTTTAATTTTTATATCTAAACGATATTCTACCTTTTGTCAGGTCGTATGGAGACATTTCGACTTTCACTCTGTCTCCCGGAAGAATCTTGATGTAATGCATCCGCATCTTCCCTGAAATGTGAGCCGTAATGACATGTCCATTCTCCAATTCAACTCTGAACATTGCATTCGATAATGATTCAATGATTGTTCCGTCTTGTTCGATTGAGGCTTGTTTTGCCATAAAATAACTTTATCCGTTTAAATAAACCGTTGATTTATACAATTTTGCAATTAAAAAATCAAAAATAGAAACCTATTTTTTTACGATTCTCCAATAAATCCGGCAAAGCTATAAGTTTTGCCGGATTTTTTAACTATTTAATACGATATTTCTTACAAGTTTGGAACTTTCTTGAATACCTGGACTTAAAACCGTTTCCAGCTTTAATTCATCAGATCTTAGTACATAGCTCCAACGCTGCCTGTACGACCTTTGATCCGGCCTGATTTCATCAAACCATCATAGTGGCGCATTAGCAGGTGGCTCTCGATTTGTTGCAATGTATCCAAAACTACACCGACAAGAATCAACAACGAAGTACCTCCAAAGAAGTAAGCAAACTGCGTATTGATTCCAATCATCATGGCAAATGCTGGCAAAATAGTAACGATGCCCAGGAAGATAGAACCAGGAAGAGTAATGCGAGACATTACTGTATCCAAGAACTCAACAGTTTTCTTCCCAGGTTTAACCCCGGGAATAAATCCGCCGTTTTTCTTCATGTCTTCGGCCATTTGAACCGGATTCACCGTGATAGCTGTGTAGAAATACGTGAATAACACCACTAGTACAAACTGAGAGAAGTTATACCAGAAACTCGTATGGTCGGTGAATGCAGCCGCAAACCCACTCAAACTTTCCGAACTGGCAAAACTTGCTAAACTAATAGGAATAAACATAATAGCCTGGGCAAAGATAATTGGCATTACCCCGGCAGCATTTACTTTCAATGGAATGTATTGACGTACTCCGCCATACTGTTTGTTCCCGACAATACGTTTGGCATACTGTACCGGAATTTTACGGGTACCTTGTACCAACAAGATTGCACCCATAAATACAACAATGAGGATTACAAACTCAACAAGGAACATTACCAAACCACCACCTTGCTGCTCGATACGAGAAATAAACTCGGCGAAAACAGCATAAGGTAACCGGGCAATGATACCAATCATGATTATCAACGAAATTCCGTTCCCGATACCTTTATCGGTAATACGCTCTCCTAGCCACATTACAAACATTGAACCAGCGGTAAGGATGATCGTTGATGGAACAGAGAACCACGCTCCGGAAATAGCAATTGCTGTGCTTCCGGACAGCTGATAATGAAGATTGGTTAAGTAGGCAGGAGCCTGGAACAACAAAATCACAACAGTCAAATAACGTGTCAACTGATTGATTTTACGTCTTCCTGACTCACCTTCTTTTTGCAAACGTTGAAAGTATGGAACTGCGATTCCCAAAAGCTGAATTACAATCGATGCAGAAATATAAGGCATGATGCCTAAAGCGAAAATCGACGCTTTTGAAAATGCCCCACCTGAAAACATGTTAAGCAACCCAAGCAAACCTTCAGAAGTTTGTTGTTCCAACTGTCCTAACTGAGCCGGATCAACTCCCGGAAGAGAAATGTATGATCCAAGACGATAAATTAAAAGAAGAAACAAAGTAACTCCCAAACGAGACCGAAGGTCTTCAATTTTATAAATGTTCTTTAGGGTTTCAATAAGCTTTTTCATCAGGTTAGAGTATTTCAGTGGTTCCTGCTAATTTTTCGATTGCTTGTTTTGCACTTTTTGAGAATGCATGTGCTTTAACTTCCAATTTAACTTTCAACTCCCCGTTTCCTAAGATCTTAATTCTATCCCCTTTGGAAGCTAAACCTGCTCCTACTAATGTATCAACATCGACGGTTGAAAGGTTTGCTTTCGATGCAAGTTCCTGAAGGGTACTTAGATTGATCGCTTTGTATTCAACCCGGTTGATATTCTTAAAACCAAATTTTGGCACAACACGCTGCAAAGGCATCTGACCACCTTCAAACCCACGCGAACTTTTGTAACCAGATCTCGATTTGGCTCCTTTATGCCCACGTGTGGAAGTGCCTCCGTGACCTGAACCTTGTCCGCGACCAATACGTTTTACGTTTTTGGTGGAACCTTCTGCAGGTTTAAGATTACTTAAATCCATAGTTATTGATCTTAATTTTTTAAATTTCTTCAACTTTTACCAGGTGTTTCACTTTGTTCACCATCCCGATAATCTGTGGAGTTGCTTCTTTTTCCACTGACTGGTTCATTTTTTTGATACCCAAGGCTTCTAAAGTTGCTTTCTGGGTTTTATCAGAACCAATCTTACTTTTGATTTGTGTAATTTTTATCTTAGCCATACTCCCTTATCCGTTAAATACTTTATCTAAAGTTACTCCGCGGTGTTCAGCTACCGTATGGGCATCGCGCAATTCGAGCAATGCTTCCATGGTTGCTTTTACCAGGTTGTGAGGGTTCGACGATCCTTTTGATTTGCAAAGGATGTTGTGAACGCCAACACTTTCGAGAACAGCGCGCATGGCACCCCCCGCTTTTACTCCGGTACCTGAAGTTGCAGGTTTCAGGAATACGCGGGCCCCGCCAAATTTAGCTGTTTGTTCGTGAGGTATTGTTCCGTTGATAACCGGAACTTTCACCAGGTTTTTCTTTGCAGCGTCAACGCCTTTGGCGATAGCTGCGGTCACTTCACTGGCTTTTCCGAGACCCCAGCCTACGATGCCGTTTTCATTGCCGACAACTACGATTGCCGAAAAACTAAAGGTACGCCCCCCTTTTGTTACTTTTGTAACACGGTTGATAGCTACTAACCGGTCTTTCAGTTCCAGATCACTGGTTTTTACTTTTCTGATATTTCCTGCCATAACTATTAAAATTTAAGGCCACCTTCACGGGCAGCATCAGCTAATTGTTTAACTCTACCGTGATACAAATAACCATTCCGATCGAATACAACCTGAGAAACACCGGCAGCCAATGCTTTTTCGGCCAGCGCTTTTCCCACTTTAGCAGCAATCTCGGTTTTGGTACCTTCGGCACCTTCCAACTCTTTGTTCAGAGAAGAAACTGCCAGAATTGTTCTTCCTGAAAGATCGTCAATCAACTGGGCATAAATCTGCTTGTTGCTTCTGAATACATTCAGACGTGGCCTCTCGGCAGTACCGGAAACGATTTTACGAATCCGTTTTTTAATTCTATATCTTCTTTCTTGCTTAGTTAAAGCCATGATTCAAAATTTTAACTATTTAGCACCCGCTGATTTACCGGCTTTCCGCCTGATAACTTCATTTACAAACTTAATACCTTTTCCTTTGTAAGGTTCAGGTTTCCTGAAGGATCTGATTTTAGCAGCGATTTGGCCGATCAACTGTTTGTCACAACTTTTCAGGGTAACAGTTGGGTTACTACGTTTGTCTGTCACAGCTGTAACCTGTACTTCCTGAGGAAGCTGCAGGTAAGTATGGTGCGAATAACCTAAAACAAGGTCTAAAACCTGGCCATCGTTTTCGGCACGATATCCAACACCAACGAGTTCCATTTTTACTTCGTAACCTTTCGATACACCAACAACCATGTTGTTAATCAGAGCACGGTATAAACCATGTTGTGCACGGTGTCTTTTCTGATCGGTAGGACGATTAACGTTGATTACTTTGCCTTCAACAGCAACCTCGATCTCCGGATCAACTTGCTGAGAAAGGGTACCCAGAGGCCCTTTTACGGTAACCAGGTTCTCGTCGCTTACCGTAATAGTTACTCCTGCTGGTATTTCAATGGGTAGTTTACCTATCCTTGACATTACTTTTCCTCCTAAGATTAATAAACGTAACACAACACTTCACCGCCAACGCCAAGTTCCCGAGCTTCTTTGTCGGTTATAATGCCTTTGGAGGTTGATAATACTGCAATTCCCAATCCATTCAGTACGCGCGGGATGTTTTCTGAGTCACAATACCGGCGCAAACCAGGTTTACTCACCCGTTTCAACGCTTTGATAGCCGGAACGCGGGTTTCTGGATGATATTTCAGCGCTATTTTGATGTTTCCCTGATAGTTGATTTCATCCTCGAATTTATAATTCAGGATATATCCTTTATCTTTCAGAATTTTGGTAATCTCTTTCTTGATATTGGAGGCAGGGATATCAACCACACGATGTTTGGCCTTCTGGGCATTTCTCAATCGTGTCAGATAATCTGCTATTGGATCTGTAATTTTACTCATTACTTTCTGGTTTTTAAAAATTACCAACTTGCTTTTTTAACGCCCGGGATTAAACCGGCTGATGCCATTTCGCGGAAATCGATCCTGCTGATTCCGAACTGGCGCATATAGCCTTTCGGACGGCCAGATAATTTACAACGATTGTGCATTCTGACTTTCGAAGAGTTTTTCGGCAATTTCTGCAAGCCGATGTAGTCACCTTCCGCCTTAAGCATGGCTCTTTTCTCGGCAAATTTTTCAACAAGTTTTGCCCTTTTTACTTCGCGGGCTTTCATTGATTCCTTAGCCATTTCTTAGTTCTTTTTGACGTTTTTAAAAGGTAAACCTAACTCTCTTAACAAAGCAAATCCTTCTTCGTCTGATCCGGCAGAAGTTACGAAAGTAATGTTCATACCATTGATACGGGTTACTTTGTCCAACACGATTTCCGGGAAAATAATCTGTTCCGGGATGCCCAGGGTATAGTTTCCCTGTCCGTCCATTTTACTTTCGATCCCTTTGAAATCGCGGATACGGGGAAGAGATACGCTAATCAAACGATCGAGGAATTCGTACATGCGTTCGCGGCGCAGTGTTACGCGTACGCCGATTGGCATTTTTCTCCTCAGTTTGAAGTTAGAGATGTCTTTTTTCGATTTGGTCTGGACTGCTTTCTGTCCGGCGATAAGTGTGATTTCTTCAGTAGCAACTTCGATCAGTTTCTTATCGGCGATAGCAGCTCCAACACCCTGGTTGATGACGATTTTCTCTAACCGTGGAACCTGCATTACGCTTTTATAGCTGAATTCCTTCACTAATGCAGGAACAACTTCGTCTAAATATTTTTTCTTAAGTGTTGGTACGTAAGCCATTACTTAATCTCCTCTCCTGATTTTTTTGAATAACGAACTAATTTACCTTCATTATTGAGCCTCCGTCCGATGCGTGTTGCTTTTCCGGTTTTTGCATCCAACACGTTCAGGTTTGAAATATGAATAGGCGCTTCCTTTTCAACAATACCACCCTGGGGGTTTGCCGCATTCGGCTTGGTATGTTTTTTTACCATATTAACGCCTTCCACAATAGCTCTTTCGGTATCTCTGTTAACTTCAAGTACTTTGCCTTGCCGTCCTTTATAGTTACCTGCGTTTACAACAACAGTGTCACCTTTTTTGATATGTAATTTCTTCTGCATTGCTTTTAATTTACGCATTAAAGTACTTCAGGAGCAAGTGAAATAATTTTCATGTTTTTGTCACGAAGTTCACGGGCAACCGGTCCGAAGATACGGGTCCCGCGCATTTCACCAGCATTGTTCAGCAAAACTACAGCATTGTCATCGAAACGGATGTATGATCCGTCCGGACGACGAACTTCCTTAGTAGTCCGTACCACAATTGCTTTGGATACGGCTCCTTTTTTCATGTCACTTCCCGCGATAGCACTCTTTACTGAAACGACCACGGTATCGCCAAGTGTTGCATAGCGCTTTCTTGTTCCGCCTAAAACGCGGATGCAAAGCACTTCTTTTGCACCACTATTATCGGCCACTGTACATCTTGATTCTTGTTGTATCATGATTACTTAGCTCTTTCAATGATTTCGACTAACCTCCAACATTTCTGTTTGCTGAGCGGACGGGTTTCCATAATCCGTACCGTATCGCCAATATTGCAGGTATTATTCTCGTCGTGGGCGTAAAATTTGGATGTTTTGTTCACAAATTTTCCATAGATCGGGTGTTTTTCTTTCCGGTGTTCGGCCACCACGATTGTACGGTCCATTTTATTGCTGACAACAACCCCGATACGCTCCTTTCTTAGATTTCTTGATTCCATTTACTAACTTCTCTGTTATTGGTTAATTTCCCTCTGACGCAGTATAGTTTTCAAACGGGCAATGTTTCTACGTGCTACTACAATCTGTTGTGGATTGTCGAGCGGAGAAATTGCATGGTTCATTTTCAGACGTGCCAGGGATTCTTTCTCTGTTTGAATTCGTTCACGAATTTCAGCAGTCGATAATTCTTTAATCTCTGATGGTTTCATTATTCAGCGTTTGCAGTTTCAACATAATCGCGTCTTACAACGAACTTCGTAGTAACCGGTAGTTTTTGTGCCGCGAGACGCAGAGCTTCTTTAGCCATTTCGTACGGAACACCTTCTGCCTCTATCAAAATTCTACCTGGAGTAACCGGAGCAACAAATGCTTCGGGAGCACCTTTACCCTTACCCATACGTACCTCTGCAGGCTTTTTCGTAATAGGCTTATCCGGGAAAATACGGATCCAAATCTGACCCTGACGTTGCATGTGACGAGTTACCGCAACCCTGGCCGCCTCAATCTGGCGTCCGGTAAGCCATGCTTCCTGCAACGCTTTTATACCGAAAGATCCGAATGCCAACTGATTGCCTCGCTGTGCAATCCCTTTCATCCGTCCCTTTTGGACTCTTCTAAATTTTGTCTTCTTAGGTTGTAACATCCTTCTTTATTCTGAAAGGTTTACAAATTATTTTCTTTTCTTTTTAAAACCGCCTTTACCTGCTCCCGGTGCACCAGTGCGGCTGCTTGCCGAACCAGTAGATTGTTGTTTCTGACCAACATTTGGGGAAAGGTCGCGTTTTCCGTAGACTTCACCTTTGCAAATCCACACTTTAACGCCGAGCAAACCGGTTTTAGTCAAAGCTTCTGCAAGGGCATAATCAATATCGGCACGCAATGTATGCAACGGAGTACGACCGTCTTTGTACATTTCTGAGCGAGCCATTTCTGCTCCGTTCAAACGACCTGATACCTGGATTTTAATCCCCTGGGCACCCATCCGCATAGTTGAAGCGATGGCCATTTTAACCGCACGACGGTAAGCAATTTTACCTTCAATCTGGCGGGCAACGTTGCTTGCAACGATGTTGGCATCCAATTCCGGACGTTTGATTTCGAAGATATTGATCTGAACTTCTTTATTGGTGATCTTCTTAAGCTCTTCTTTCAGTTTATCAACTTCCTGACCACCTTTACCAATAATAATACCTGGTCTCGAAGTGTGTACTGTAATGGTAATGAGCTTAAGAGTACGTTCAATGATAATCTTGGAAACACTCGCTTTGGCTAAACGGGCGTTCAGGTATTCGCGAATTTTTGTATCCTCAACAAGCTTATCACCATAGTCGTTTCCACCGAACCAATTGGAATCCCATCCTTTGATGATTCCCAGACGATTAGCGATTGGATTAACTTTTTGTCCCATGTATTATTATTTATTCGTTAACTGTAGTTAAAGTGTCAAGACTAACCGTAACGTGATTTGATCTCTTTCTGATCCGGTGTGCACGACCTTGAGGAGCCGGGCGTAAACGTTTCAGGATACGGCCTGAATCAACTGAGATATTTTTCACATACAATTTGCTTTCTTCCAGGCGTACACCTTCGTTTTTGGCTTGCCAGTTGGCAAGGGCCGACATCAGAAGTTTTTCAACTTTACGTGAAGCTTCTTTGGAGGAAAATTTCAGCACATCCAGTGCTCTGTTCACTTCCATTCCGCGAACCATGTCGGCAACAAGCCGCATTTTTCGTGGCGAAGTCGGACAGTCCTTCAACGAAGCAAAGTATTGCTGTTTTTTGGCTTCTTTACGTTCGTTTGCTGTATTTCTTTTTCTAGCACCCATCGTGAATTCTTTTAATAGTTAATGAGAATCTCGTGCCTAGCGTTTGTTGCCGGCATGTCCCCTGAATGTTCTTGTAGGTGCAAATTCACCAAGCTTATGGCCAACCATGTTTTCAGTTACGTAAACCGGAATGAATTTATTCCCGTTGTGAACTGCAAAGGTATGCCCTACAAAGTCAGGAGAAATAACTGATGCTCTGGCCCAAGTCTTAACTACCGACTTTTTGTTGCTCTCATTCATGGCAAGAACTTTACGTTCCAGTTTGAAATCGATAAAAGGCCCTTTCTTTAATGAACGACTCATTTTATTCTCCGTTTAATTATTTCTTCCTTCTTTCTACAATATATCTGTTGGAGGCTTTTTTCTTAGCGCGGGTTTTCAGACCTTTTGCCAACAAGCCTTTGCGAGAGCGTGGATGTCCACCTGAAGAGCGGCCTTCACCACCACCCATTGGGTGATCGACAGGGTTCATTGCAACGCCCCTTACGCGAGGACGAATACCCAACCAACGCGAACGACCAGCTTTACCCGACCGTTCCAGGTTGTGTTCGATGTTACCAACAGTGCCAACTGTAGCACGGCAAGTTACGAGCACCATACGAGATTCGCCTGAAGGTAATTTCACGATAGCATATTTACCTTCGCGAGAAGTTAACTGAGCATAAGTTCCGGCACTACGAGCCATCACACCACCTTGATTTGGATGAAGCTCAATGTTGTGAATCAGCGTACCAAGAGGAATTTCGGCAAGTGGCAGAGTGTTTCCGATTTCAGGGGCAACACCACTTCCGCTTTCGATGCTTTGACCAACTTTTAAGCCGTTGGGTGCAAGCATGTAGCGTTTTTCTCCGTCAGCATAGATCAATAATGCGATACGTGCTGTACGGTTCGGGTCGTACTGAATCGACTCAACTCTTGCAGGAATGCCATCTTTATCGCGTTTGAAATCGATAGTACGGAATTTCTGCTTATGGCCACCACCTATATACCTCATTGTCATGCGTCCCTGGCTATTACGACCGCCAGTCTTACGCACAGGCTGCAACAATGATTTTTCAGGTGTAGATGCAGTAATAGTATCAAAGGCTCCAATAATTTTGTGCCTTTGACCCGGAGTAATTGGTTTTAATTTTCTTACTGCCATTTGTATTAAATATTACTATAAAAATCAATCGAATTTCCTTCAGCTAATGTCACGATAGCTTTTTTGCTCACCCCGGTGGTACCGTTGATGATGCCAGCTTTGGTATAACGGCTTTTGCGTTTCCCGCCATGGACTATCGTGTTTACAGATACAACAGACACGTTGTACAATTTTTCAACGGCTGCTTTAATCTGTAATTTATCAGCTTCCCGATTAACGATGAAACCGTAGCGGTTGAGTTTCTCAGCCTGCCCGGTCAGTTTTTCGGTCACTATGGGTTTAATTAAAATATCCATTGTTAAGCCCTTTAAATCTTAAATAATTCTTCAATCTTATTCACAGAGCTTTCCAGAACAACTACTTTTTTGGCATTTAAAATGTCGTAAGTATTTAATTCTGAAGCAATTACAACAGAGACGCCCTGTAAATTTCTGGATGACAAATATATGTTTTTATTTTCGTCCGGTAAAACGAAAAGTGACTTTTTATCAGTAATTTTCAGATTATTACTGATTTTAACCAATTCGCGTGTTTTTGGTGCTTCGAACGAAAAATCTTCAACAACCAGAATAGCGTCTTCTTTTGCTTTGTAGCTCAATGCCGACATACGGGCAAGGGCTTTAACTTTTTTATTCAATTTAAAGCCATAGTTGCGCGGACGTGGCCCGAAAATACGACCACCACCACGGAATACCGGAGATTTGATGCTACCAGCACGGGCGCCGCCGGTGCCTTTTTGCTTTTTCAGCTTTTTGGTGCTTCCGGCTACTTCTCCTCTTTCTTTTGATTTATGAGTTCCCTGGCGATTGTTGGCCATGATCTGTTTTACATCGAGGTAAATGGCATGATCGCTGGGCTCAATACCGAAGATCTGATCATTTAAAGAAACAGTTCTTCCGGTTTCCTGTCCTGCTGTATTTAATACTTTTACTTCCATTACTGATAAATGATTACGTAAGATCCTTTAGCTCCAGGAATTGATCCTTTCACTACCAATAAATTAGACTCAGGAATTACTTTCAAAACTTTCAGGTTCTGAACAGTAACTTTGTCGTTACCATCACGACCAGCCATGCGGATACCTTTAAATACGCGTGACGGATACGATGATGCCCCCAGAGAACCCGGAGCTCTTAAACGATTATGCTGACCGTGAGTCTGGCCACCAACACCGCCAAAGCCGTGACGCTTAACTACCCCCTGGAAACCTTTACCTTTTGTAATCCCAGTAATGTCAACCCATCCATCCGGATCGATTACATCAACCGTAAGAGTATCTCCCAGTTTATACTCGCCGCTGAATTCTTTAAATTCAACAACTTTACGTTTAGGTTCAGTACCGGCTTTTTTGAAATGGCCAAATTCAGCTTTGGTAGTGTTTTTTTCTTTCTTTTCTTCAAAACCTACCTGAATAGCGCTGTAGCCATCTGTTTCTTCCGTTTTGACCTGTGTTACAACACAAGGACCGGCCTGAATCACAGTGCATGGGATATTCTTCCCCTCAACACTGAATACGGATGTCATTCCGATTTTTTTACCGATTATTCCTGCCATCGTTTTTAAATTAATACAGGTTATCAAACTTTAATTTCAACTTCAACACCACTTGGTAATTCAAGCTTCATTAAGGCGTCGATTGTTTTAGCTGTTGAGCTGTAAATGTCGATCAAACGTTTGTATGACGACAACTGAAATTGTTCCCTCGATTTTTTGTTTACGAAGGTTGAGCGCAATACAGTGAAAACCCGTTTGTGAGTAGGAAGCGGGATCGGCCCGCTTACTACTGCACCGGTAGTTTTTACTGTCTTAACGATCTTTTCAGCCGACTTGTCAACCAAGTTGTGATCATACGATTTCAGCTTAATTCTGATCTTTTGACTCATAGTGAGAATTTATAATACAGTTTATAATAAGTCTGTTCTACCTTTCAAATCTTCGAGTACTTTAACAGCCAGTGTTTTGGGCAACTCGACATATTTTGCAAACTCCATTGATGATGTAGCACGCCCTGAAGACAAAGTTCTCAAAACGGTTACGTATCCGAACAACTCGGCAAGCGGAACCAAGGCTTTGATTACACGGGCGCCGGATTTTTCTTCCATCCCTTCAACCTGACCACGACGACGGTTCAGGTCTCCGATAATATCACCCATGTATTCTTCCGGAGTTACAATCTCACACTTCATAACCGGCTCCAGCAACTTGGGAGCTGCCTTTGCTGCTGCATTCTTGAATGCCTGACGGGCACAGATTTCGAATGACAACTGGTCAGAGTCAACCGGGTGGAACGAACCATCCAACAGGGTAACTTTCAAGCTGTCAACCGGGAACCCGGCCAGCGGGCCATTGCTTAATGCCGACTCGAAACCTTTCTGAACCGAAGGAATGTACTCGCGAGGAATGTTACCACCTTTTACGGCATCCACGAATTCCAAACCAACTTTCCCATCTTCTGTCGGTTCAACACGTACGATGATATCGGCGAATTTACCGCGACCACCTGTCTGTTTCTTGAACACTTCGCGAAGCTCAACCGGTTTGCTGATTGCTTCTTTATAGGCAACCTGAGGAGCGCCCTGGTTACATTCAACTTTGAATTCACGTTTCAGACGGTCGATGATAATTTCGAGGTGAAGCTCACCCATCCCGCGGATAACGGTCTGACCAGAATCCGGATCGGTATTTACTTTGAAAGTCGGGTCTTCTTCGGCCAGTTTCTGCAAACCGATGCTCAGTTTGTCCAAATCTTTCTGAGTTTTTGGCTCGACAGCGATACCGATAACCGGTTCCGGGAAGTCCATACTTTCCAGTACGATCGGTTTATCAAGATCCGACAAGGTATCGCCAGTACGGATATCTTTGAAACCTACGGCTGCACAAATATCGCCAGCCTCGATTATTTCGATCGGGTTTTGTTTATTGGAGTGCATCTGGTACAGACGCGAAATGCGCTCTTTTTTGCCCGTACGTGAATTGAAAACGGTGTCACCGGCATTAATTCTTCCGGAATAAACACGGATAAAGCACAAACGGCCTACATACGGGTCGGTTGCAATTTTGAATGCCAATGCGGCAAGCGGTTCTTCTGAGTCTGAGCGACGAACAAGTTCAACTGAGCTGTCGCCAGGTTCTGTTCCTTTGATGTCGCCTTTATCAAGCGGACTTGGCAAGAAAGCACAAACTGCATCCAACAAACGCTGAACGCCTTTGTTCTTAAATGCAGAACCACACATCATCGGGACGATCTTCATATCGATCGTTGCTTTGCGGATTACCGGCAACATTTGTTCGGCAGTAATTGAATCCGGGTCTTCGAAGAAGCGTTCCAGTAATTCGTCATCGTATTCTGCAACCGCTTCAACCAATTTGGCCCGGTATTCGTCGGCCTGTTCTTTCATATCGGCCGGAATTTCTTCCATATAATACGTTGTACCCAATGTAGCATCGTCTTTCCAACGAATTGCTTTCATTTCAATCAGGTCAACAATTCCTTCAAAAGTTTCTTCTGCTCCGATCGGAATGGTGAACGGAACCGGATTGGCGCCCAGTTTTTCGCGAACTTCTGACACTACATTGTAGAAGTCGGCTCCCTGGCGGTCCATCTTATTAACAAACCCGATACGTGGAACGCCATATTTTTCAGCCTGACGCCATACTGTTTCCGACTGGGCTTCAACACCGCCTACAGCGCAAAACAAAGCGACAGCTCCATCGAGTACACGAAGCGAACGTTCTACCTCAACGGTAAAGTCAACGTGCCCGGGGGTATCGATGATGTTGATTTTATGCTGTTGGTCCTGGTATTTCCAGAACGTTGTGGTTGCAGCTGAAGTAATAGTAATACCACGCTCCTGTTCCTGCTCCATCCAGTCCATGGTAGCTGCGCCATCATGAACTTCTCCAATGCGGTGGGTAAGACCTGTATAATACAGGATACGCTCCGTAGTGGTGGTTTTCCCGGCATCGATATGTGCCATGATGCCGATGTTTCTTGTAAACCTCAAATCTTGTTTTGCCATTTTACCAATTTTTTCCTTTTACTACTGTGACTATGATTTCACTTTTTCGGCAAATTAAAAACGGAAATGAGCAAAAGCACGGTTCGCTTCAGCCATACGGTGGGTATCTTCTTTTTTCTTGTATGCTCCACCTTCTTCGTTATATGCTGCCTGAATTTCGCCTGCCAGTTTTTCAGCCATTGAGCGACCTGAACGTTTACGGGCAAACAGGATTAAGTTTTTAATTGAAATTGATGTTTTTCTTTCCGGGCGGATTTCCATAGGAACCTGGAAAGTTGCACCACCGACGCGGCGGCTTTTCACTTCAACGTGAGGAGTAATTTTCTCCAAAGCTTTTTTCCAAATATCAAGTGGACTGAGTTCTGAGTCCTTCATGCGTTGGCCAACGATATCCAACGAATCGTAGAAAATTTGATAAGCGATCGATTTTTTACCGTCTCTCATTAAGTCATTAACAAAGCGTGTAACCAACACGTCGTTAAATTTCGGATCGGGTAAAATGATCCTTTTCTTTGGTTTTGCTTTTCTCATTATTTAAATGCTTTAGTGTTAATTTAAATTAGCTGTCGATTTGCAGGCTTCAATCGGCCTTTACCAAAGGCCTCTTTACTCAACTCAAACCACTAAGCCAGAACGTAAAAAAATAAAAAAATAAAAACTATTTTTTAGGACGTTTTGCACCGTATTTCGAACGACGCTGTTTACGGCCTTCTACACCGGCAGTGTCCAATGCACCGCGAATTAAGTGATAACGTACCCCTGGTAAGTCTTTAACCCTACCTCCACGCACCAATACAATAGAGTGTTCCTGAAGATTGTGCCCTTCTCCCGGGATATAGGCATTCACTTCTTTCCCATTTGTTAACCGAACCCTGGCTACTTTACGCATTGCTGAGTTTGGTTTTTTAGGAGTAGTTGTGTAAACGCGCACACATACGCCCCTCCTCTGTGGACAAGAATCCAATGCAGGAGATTTGCTTTTGTCCACTTTACTTTGTCTACCTTTTCTAACTAACTGTTGAATCGTTGGCATAAAGCTTTTTTAATTATTGTGAAAATTCAAAAAATCGGACCGCAAAGTTACACCTTTCCAGCGTAAACACAATGCTTTCCAAGCCGTTAGCATAGTCCTCCCTATAAAAACGGCACGCAAAAGTACTAATTATCAGGACATGACCCAATAAATCTGTAAAATTTTATGATTTTTTTTTTGCTGCCTCTCAAAGAATTAACATTTCAGGCAGCCCGAAAACGGATTACTTCGTTTCGGCCATACGATGCTTCAGAATATACTTCACCGGATTATAAATTCGCTGGATCAGCCTCAAATCTTCGGTCACAATCTCGGCGTCGCCTTTCATCTCCTGGCTAAAATTCAGGGCGATATTATAATTAGTTTTCAAATCCTGGGGCACCGAAACTTCTACTATATAATTATCGTTGGTCGGGAGAAGCGAAATACTTTTGACGGTTCCCTGCAGCATACCGTATTCCATATATGGAAAATTATCGAACCGAATATTCACACGCTGTCCTTCGTGCACTTTGCCGGCACCTTTCAACGGTAATGAGATGCGGCCTATAATTTCGGACTGCTCTTCCGGAACAACCGAAAAAACAACATCATCTTTTTTTACCTGCTGATTTTTGGTCCAGAAGTTCGTAAACGTAACTTTCCCGGCAATAGGCGTGCGAAGCACGAAACTCTGCTCCCAATACGACAAGCGGCTTTTCAGCACATTCATCGATTCGACCAGTTCATTTTGAAGTTTTTTCTTTTGGTCGGCAAATTCCATTTCCGAGTCAACCACCTGTTGCTCCAGTTCGAGAATAGTTCGCTGTGTTTCAGCCAAATCGCTCCGGAGTTTATTAAAATTGTACTTTTTCTCCAACAGGGTAGCTTTTGTCTTTTCGAGGTCAAGTTCAGACAAAACACCTTTCAGCCACAACAACGAGTCGCGTTTAAACTGATTTGAGGCTATTTTCAGGTCGCTTTCGAGCACGCCGCGCTGCGCCCACAACCGGTCGTAATAAATGTTATCCATCCGGACTTGCTCTTTCAGCCCCTTTATCTTCTTCGGATAAAAATTCAGGTTCAGAAAGGTCAGGTAATTATCCAGCAACCGCACAAATCCGGAATAGTCCGATTGAATATCTCCCAACTGAAGGCCTGCATCCAAACGAACAATCAACGTTGTATCGAAGGTTGTCAGGAAAGGTTCCATCGCTTTTATCTGATCTTCCAACCGGAAAGCATCATCGTAATTGGCTGTATTTTCGAGTACAGCAATCACCTGCCCTTTTTCGACCATCTGACGGTCTTCCACAAAAAGGTGATCTATTTTCCCGGTTGAACGGGCCGACAAATATGCCGGTGGGTTCTCTGACAAAATTACAACCCGCGCACTGATCATATCCGGATAATGAAAAAAGCAACTGCCAATTAACAACAACACCAGAAATCCCAGCATCATCGTAATGCCAGCCCGGACCGTCCATCCCGGCACCTGGCTAACAATCTCCTGAACCTCGTCGCTTCTTAATTCTATTCTTGTTTCGGGCTTTTGTTCTTCCATGTTATCCGATACAATTTATAGGATATTATCCACCTAATTCCAACTGATTTCTCACCAACGTAAAATACGAGCCTTGTTTCTCGGTTAATTCCCGGTGGGTTCCGGTTTCAACGATCCGTCCTTTTTCGATTACAACAATCTGGTCGGCATTTTTAACCGTGCTTAAACGATGGGCCACCACCACCACGGTTTTACCTGCAAAAAATTCATCCAGGTTTTCCATGATTACTTTCTCGTTTTGGGCATCGAGCGCATTGGTTGCCTCATCAAAAAACAAAAATTCCGGGTTTTTATAAATCGCCCGGGCAATGAGCAACCGCTGCTTTTGTCCCTGGCTCAGTCCGACACCCTCTTGCCCGATCCTCGTGTTATAACTCAGGGGCAAACTTTCAATAAACTCCTGAATATTGGCCATCCGGACAGCATATAACAACCGTTCTTTGTCAATAAACTCGTCGCCAACCGCGATATTGGCCGCAATGGTATCCGAGAAAATAAAACCATCCTGCATCACCGCGCCACATTTACTGCGCCACCAGTGCTGACTATAATTTTCCAGACGGCTTTCCCCAATTTTAATTTCCCCGGAAACGGGGGGATAAAATCCAAGCAAAAGTTTTACCAGGGTTGTTTTTCCACTGCCGCTGGTCCCGACAATGGCCGTTACTTTTCCTGCAGGAATATCAAGTGTAACATGATCGATTGCTTTGGGCGAATGAGGCCCTTCGTATTGAAATACAAGGTCTGAGATATGTATCCCCCGATCGGCCGGCAGACTGTCGAGTTTTCCTTCAATCTCGGGTTCTTCATCTTTATTAGCATGAACCTCGCCCAAGCGTTCAAGGCTAATCTGCGCATCCTGATAAACATACAGAAAATCGATCAACTGATCGAGCGGACTGTTCATTTGCCCAATAATATATTGTACAGCCACCATCATCCCCAGTGTCATGTTCCCATTAACAACAGCCGTCGCCGCCAGGACAGTGATGAGGATATTTTTTGCTTCGTTAATAAAAACCGACCCTGCTTGCTGGTATTGCTGCAAGTACAAACTGCGAACATTTACCCGGAACAAGCGGGCCTGAATGCGTTCCCACTCCCACCGTTTTTGCCGTTCATAATTATTCAGTTTGATTTCCTGCATCCCGTTGATCAACTGAATCAGTTTACTTTGGTTGTCGGCCAGCTGGGTAAATTTTCTGTAATCGAGTTCTCGGCGCTTTTTCATAAACCGGAAAACCCACAAAAAATACAGACCCGACCCCAACATAAAGACGCCAAATATTTTCAGGCTGTAAATAGCCAGCACAATTCCAAACACGACAATATTAAATACCGAAAAAAGCACACCCAGCGACTGCGATGTCAGGAAGCGCTCAATCCGCTTATGATCGTTGATGCGCTGCAACAAATCGCCAATCATTTTGGTATCGAAAAAGCCAATAGGCAATTTCATCAGCTTAATCAAAAAATCAGAAATGATGGTAATATTGATGCGGGTACTGATGTGCAGTAAAATCCACGACCGGATAAAATCAACGGTCATCCGGCTGATAAATAACACCATTTGGGCAATCAGCACCAGATAAATAAAATTGATATCCTGCGTGCTGATTCCGACATCGACAATACTCTGGGTCAAAAACGGGAAAATTAACTGAAGAATACTACCGGTCAGAAAACCCAGTACCAACTGGCTTACCAGCTTTTTATGAGGTTTCAGGTAACTGAGCAAAAAGCCCAAACCGGTACGTTTTTCCGTTTCTCCTTTTTGCTCAAAAAACGAAGGGGTTGGTTCCAAGAACATACAAATTCCCTTCTCTTCTCCTTTTTTGACCGTCGAAAGCCATTGCTTTTTAAACTCGTCGAGCGGGTATTCAATTAACCCAAAAGCCGGATCGGCCACGTAGACCATTCCTTTCTTCACCCGGTAAACAACCACAAAATGCACCTGTTTCCAATGAACGATACAAGGCATTGGCGCGCTGATTAATTGCTCCAGCGTAACGCGCGCCCCGATGGTACGAAAACCAATCGCTTCGGCCGCATCGCTGATACCCAGTAACGAAACCCCTTCGCGGGTAATGTGAGCCAACTTTCGCAATTGCTGGAGAGAATAATTCTTCCCGTAAAAAGCAGCAATCATCCGGAGACAAGTAGGGCCACAATCCATGGCATCGTATTGCTGAAAAAAGGGAAATCGCGGCATAGATCTTTGGGATTAACGGATTAAAAGTAATAGTTTTCCGGAAATCGGACAGTAAATCGGCGCAAAATCTTCGGTTGTCAGTAAAGTAAATCAAATTCAGCATTCCATTCTATCGCGCCCATGCCTGACATTGCGGCAAATCTCAAGAGGCATTGAGCCTACTATGACAACCACATCTTCATTTTCGCTATAAACGTGCTACCTAATATCAGCAATACTCTGTTCGGTATGTCATATTCATTTTCTGTGACAATTCTGTGACAATCTCTGACAACGTGTGATACACGTTTGACAAGCAAATTACAAGGCCACTGTAGATTTGCAGTGAAAACAATTAACAAACAGTATTAATAACAAAAAACACAAAAGCCATGAAAACAATTGTAACAACCATTTTACTGATGTTCGTTGTCAGTTTTAGTTATGCCGGTCAAACAACAGCCGATGAAGCCCGAAAGAACCTGAGTGAAACCATTCAGACTGTAATGCACGAAGAGATGAACCATTACCCAAATTTTTTCTACAAAAATGATGTTTCTTTACTGAAAGAAAAAGCGGTAGTTACTTTCTGGGTTAATGCTGACAAAAAACTTGAACTGATTAAAGTAGAGTCAAAAGATCCGGATGCAATAAAGTACGTAAAGTACATTTTTAATACCCAAAACATGACAGGGGACAAATCGTTGGTCGGGTTGACATTCCGCATGAACTTGGACTTGCGCTACGAAACATTCTGATCCGGGGTATTTTGAAATTTTGATGCTGTTAAATTTATAAAGGAGTAATACAAATGTTTGGGAAGTTAATAATTGGCACGACGCTCGTTCTGCTGACTTTTAGCCCGACCGGACTAAAAGCAGCAGACTGGCGTCAGGTTGCTGAATTTCAGGGGACCTGGCAATTTACGGTCGGCGACGATCCGGAATGGTCAAAACCCGAAACCAGCACACAGGATTGGGATCAGATACAGGCCCCGGGCAACTGGGAACGATATTACGAAAAGTACAACGGATACGGGTGGTACCGGAAATCATTTAATCTGAAACTGATGCCCAAATCGAATTTGGTCACCGTTTTTCTGGGCTACATCGACGATGTGGATGAGGTCTTCCTAAACGGACAAAAGATCGGACAAACCGGAAAATTTTTCCCGAACTACGAAACAGGCTACGATAAAGAACGCCGTTATGTTATTCCAACTTCGCTACTGAAAGAGTCCGGAAATGTTATCGCCATTCGCGTTTACGACGAGGCTGGCGAAGGCGGGATTATCCGGGCCAACCGGTTTGGCATTTATTACGACCGGGAAGAAGAATTGCTGAGCCTGAATTTGAGCGGGAAGTGGAAATTCAGTACCGACGATTATTTCAACATCAACTCGGTCAACTTCGACGACAGCGACTGGAAAGAAATTTCAGTTCCGATGACCTGGGAAGCTCAGGGCTACCCCAATTACGACGGAGAAGCCTTTTACCGAAAACACTTTTCGGTGCCAACATCTTTTCTAGGCCGCGAATTTTATCTGGTTCTTGGCAAAATCGACGACTTCGACGAGGTTTATTTAAACGGGAAATTTATTGGCCGTGTCGAAAACCTGGAAGCCTATTCGCGCTTCAGACGCAACAACTCATACCGTCTAATGCGGGTTTACAAAATTCCCAAAGGACTGCTAAAATCGCAAAATGTGATTTCCGTTCGTGTGGGAGACGTTTATCTGGACGGAGGAATTTATGAAGGGCCTATTGGCCTGGCCTCGCCCGAAGCGGCTGAAAAAATACTCAGTAACCATCGCCGCGACAACGAAGGCGACTGGAATTTTAATATCTGGAATGTATTTCACATTTTTGACTGATCGCCATGAAATTATTGAGCTCATATAAAATAGCACCCTCCGTGAAAGGCTTATGCATAGCCGCAATTTTGATGGTCTTGGCCTCTCGCACGTTGGCTGTCGAGTTTATTCCGGAGGAAATTAGCCTGAGAGGAATGTGGAAATTCCGCATTGGAGACCGGACGGAATGGGCCTCGCCAACATACAACGACCGCGATTGGGACGACATTCGGGTCCCAGCCCGCTGGGAAGACGCTGGCTACCAAGGGTACGATGGGTTTGCCTGGTACCGGACCACCATAAAAATCCCCACAGAACTGAAAAATCAAACCCTCGTTTTGCAGCTGGGCTATATTGACGATGCCGACGAGGTTTATATCAATGGGAAGAAAATCGGGCAGTCCGGCTCATTTCCTCCACACTATGAATCGGCCTACAACGCATTGCGCAAATACCAGGTTCCCAACGAGGTAATCAACTTTGGCACAGAAAATACGATCGCTGTCCGGGTTTACGATTCACAACTTTCCGGGGGCATTGTATCCGGAGATATTAAACTATTTACCTCCGGCGAAATCGCGCCGTTCGATATCAATCTCTCGGGCGAATGGCAGTTCAATAAAGGCCGCCAATATACGGCGGGAGCAACAACCAGCATCATGGTGCCAGGGCAATGGGAAAATCAGGGCTTTTACAACTATGATGGATATGCGGTTTATTCGCGCATAGTGCGCCTTCCCAAATCACTGGCAGGCAAACGGTTGGTTCTGGTTGCCGGACGCATCGACGATACAGACCAGGTAGCCATTAATGGTCAGGTCATCGGGCAAACCGGAAACTTCAACTCGCGAAACGGACGGACAGTGTATGCCGAGTTTAGGAACTATTTTATTGCGCCAGACGTCTTGAAAACCGACCAGGATAATCTAATTGAAATCAGGGTATTAGATACAGGCGGCGAAGGCGGAATTCTCGAAGGCCCGGTGGGGATCATCTCGCAAGACCAGTTTCGGAAATACTGGAAAAACAAGCGAAGGTTCTAAAGTTCAACCTCGCCCTCGATTTCGACCAACAAATTTTCGCGGCAAATATCAGCTTGAATGAATGCCGCACCCACGCCGGGAAACTCAGCCCGGCACACCTCGCGGACACGCTGGAAATCAGATGGATTTTTCACATAAACCCGCAAGTGGTCGGGTTTTGCAACATGCGCCCCGATCCCCAAGGAAGCCAGTAACCCGGAAGAATACAACCTCCGGATGTTGCTGATGGTTTGTCCGGCTTGTTCGGATGCGTCGTGTTCTGCAACCGACTTTTCACCGGTAATCGCGGCTGTTCCCGAAATGAAAATATGGCGCACTTCTTCTGTTTTCAGGAACCGGGCCCGTTCAAACTTAGGTGTGGTTTTTATGCCCTTTTTACCAACCAGCACGTTTTCGCTGTAGCGGTACGCTGCCACCTGATTGGGGTTATCGACCGGAACCGAAACGGCCTTATCCGAAAGCATGGCAATAAACTCGATGATGACACCTCCCCGGTTCATGCCAATACCGGTTGCTGCCGGATAGCCATTTTCCAAGAAAGCGTTCCCATAGAAAGCCGAACGTACATCGTTAAAAACCTGGTAATGCTGCAAACCATTCTCGACCAGCAAAATATTTTCAATATAATTCCATTGTCTGATTACCGAGCCCAACGGAAATCCGGTTTGCTGCAACAACCGCATCATCGCTTCAAAAGCCAGGGTCGATTGCTCCTGACAAGTACGGTTGCTATTCGCCTGGCTCTGCCCAAACAAAAAAGAACTATCGCCCCGACGAAAACCAAGGGCTCGCCCAAATTCGTCCCCATATTCCTGAATTTGCCACCAATCCGGATTATAGGTAAATACTTCAAGGATCACATCCTGCTCGAAAGGAGGCTGTGCAATTACATTCAGAAGAACCGGTCTATGAACAAATAAAGCATGGATCAAAGAGCTTACATAATTCTGGATGCTTTTATAATCTTCGTAAGAAGATGTACGAACAAAAAAGTTGAGTTTATAAACAACGTTTGCCCGATTGTTCACCTGATTAAAACAATCACTTATTTGCTCAAAAATCGATAATTCCGAATGGACCGGTTCAATAAAAAAACGATCGCCCCCGATAAAATTCATTGCCCTGCATTTTTCAAGCAGACTGGTAAACGCAATCTGCCTTATTCAGTTTGTAAAAGTAACAATTTGATTTTCCCCCGAATAAGAAAAACACTGTTTAAAATGATGTTATATAGTCAATATGAGCAATCCCTACCCATTCATATCTTTTAGTATCTTTTCGACTTCGCTCTCGGTTTTGTGGAGCTTATCCTTACAAATTGTGATCAGCGCCGAAACCCGCTTGACTTTATCCGCCAGTTCGTCTACATCTAATTCCTCGTTTTCAATCTTTTCGAGTATTTCTTCAATTTCGGTAACCGCCTCTTTGTAACTAATCTCTTTTTTCGTTGCCATATCGTTGTTTATTAATTACTTTACTTTCAACTGTTCCATCGCTCAGTAAGGTTTCCAGCAAATCACCCACCTCGATCTGATCGACCGATTTAATAATTTTCCCATTCCTGAGGTTTATCGAGAATCCCCGGCGAATAATGTTTTGCGGATCGATCAGCCGTAATTTTTCTTCATCCCCCGACAGTCTCTGTTTTTCAAACCGAAGCTGCTCAAAAGTCTTTATTTTCAATATCCTAACCCATTGCTCAACCTGTTTCCCTCCCTGATAGATTTTGCCTTTTGTCACAAACAACAACTGCCCTTTCAGGACTTCCAACCCATGTTCCTGCTTCGTTACAAAACGGGTTGTCAGGCTTTGTGTTTGTCCGGCACAATCGCGCACCTCCGCCTGTTTGGCCTTCAGGAAAGAGCCAACGCTATTATTCAACTGCAACCCGGCCAGGTCCAGCTGGCTTTTTCGTATCTGGATCAGCCGTAAAACCCGGTAGTTTAGCTCCGTAGCCAAATCAGCCAACCGCTCCCTGTTTTCTGCAATCTGATCGGTCACCAGTTCCAAAAATTGCTGTTCCAACTCGCTGAGTTTTGTGGCAAAAGCATTGACCCCGGAAATTAAAAATTCGGCAACCGCAGTCGGGGTTTTCAACCTAGTGTGTGCGACCAAATCAACCACCGAATCGTCTTTATCGTGGCCAATCCCGGTCAAAACCGGCAACGGAAACTGTGTTACATGATAAGCCAGATCGTAATTATCGAAACAAGCCAGATCGATTTGCGCACCGCCGCCCCGGATTATCACAACGGCATCGAAAAAATCATCATAGCCATAAATCCGCTCCAGTGCGCCGATAATACTCCCGGCAGCTTCGCTCCCCTGCATCACAGCCGGAAACAGCTTAGTGTAAAAAATAAAGCCTTGCGGGTTATTGTGCAACTGATCTAAAAAATCCTGCAACCCGGCTGCCGTCGGCGACGAAACGATAGCAATTTTCTGCGGGACCAGCGGCAATTCCAGTTCCTTGTTCATTTCCAGCACACCTTCTTCTTCCAGTTTCCGGAGAATTTCGCGCCGCTGGCGGGCCAAATCGCCCATCGTATAGGCTGGATCAATATCTCGAACATTCAGACTAAACCCAAAAACCTCGTGATACTCGACCTTTGCCTGAAAAAGTATTTTGATCCCCTGTGTAAAAGCCTGCCCCGTGGTGGTCTCGAAATACGGTTTTAGCATGCGGAACGTGTACGACCAGATTGTGGCGCGGGCCCGTGCAACAACCTGCCCGGATCCGGGTTCCGTTTCGACCAGATCGAGGTAACAATGTCCGCTCCGGTTCACCGTAATTTCTCCGATTTCGGCCCGGATCCATACCAGCCCGGCAAACACATCCTCGAGTGTGTTTTTTACCTGCACCTGCAGTTCGTAAAGAGAATATTGCCTCGTATTAGTCATTAACGTAAAGCCAGTTAATCATCCAAATTCAGTTTTTCCGTCTCATCTCCCTGCTTTTACAAGCTTGGCCGGAAAAACCACTTGGCCGGAAACAATTTTCAGGAAATAAAAACCATCGGGCAATTTAGTAAGATTCCGGAGAACGTAGTCGGATCCGCCCGAAAATTCGCGAGACAAAACACAGGCTCCGGTTGTATTGTAGAGGTAAAGTTGTTTGGAGCCGGATTGATTGTTCGCAGCCCCGCGAATAACAATTTCGACGGAAAACGGGTTGGGGAAAACGCTCCATTCGCCGGACCTGGCGGTATTCGTACTTTCGCCCGATTTCAGGATCTCAAAAGCTTTTTCAAAATTGGGGATTCCATACCCGGTCAGGCTGTCGGGGCGGGCCGCATGGTCGCTGCTTTGCTCGATGGCATATTTAATGGCTGTCGGTCCGGCCTCAGGCATTGCCTGGATCAGGCAGGCTGCCAGGCCGGCCAAAACTGGCGACGAAAAAGAAGTTCCGCTGGCAGCTCCCAATATTCCGGACGAAGTTACCAAGGCTGTCCAGTAGCCCATGGCCGCCACATTCGGTTTAATGTTTCCTCCGTAAGCCGGCCCGACCGAACTAAATGAAGCACGGGCACCATCTTTGCTGACAGCGGCAACTGCAATCACCTCGTCGGCATCAGCCGGGGAAACAATGTACTTCCAGGCATTGTTGGCCTCATTTCCGGCGCTGGCCACCACCAGTATTCCCTTTTCGAAAGCCATGCCAGCCGCTTTCGCCACACGCGTGGTTTGCCCATTCATATCTTTGTAGGAATAACTCATCGCGGTATCATCAAACACAAAATAGCCCAGCGACGAGTTGATGACGTCAACGCCCAAACTGTCGGCCAATTCGGCTGCTGCAATCCAATTGTCCATTTCAACCGGATACTCGGTTGCCACATCTTCGGTACGAAAGAGATAATACGAGGCATCGGGAGCCGTTCCGATTAACTTGCCTGGCCAATTGCCTCCCATCGTTGAGAGCACGCTCATCCCGTGGTAGTTCTGGGTATAAAAATCAGCAGCTGGGTCAACAAAGTCTTTTATTCCCAATATTTGCCCGTTAACCCATAAGCTATCAAATGCTTCGAATTGATCGACCTTGTAAAACCCGGCATCCAGAACTGCAATCCGGATCCCCTTCCCCCGGTATCCCCGATCATGCAACGCCTGGCCATTCAGCTGTCCTACCTGATAAACAGCTGAACCATAGTATCCGGTGTCGATTGCCGCGGGTCCAAAATCGGTTTCGAATTTGTTAAATGCTGATTTCAGGGGCAAAGCCGGTTTCGACAACAATACGGTATCGACAAAGTCCAGACATGAAATAGTATCAATCAACAAACTATTGGCTGATTTTACTGTAACGGCATTTAGCCATTTCGATGTATGAACAACCTGTAATCCCAACCGCTTCAGGCTATCTAAATATATATCAGAAACCGGCAAATCGGATTCATCGATGGCAATACGATATCGGTTGCGCCGCTCGATGGCCCGACCAGATAAAAACTGTTCCGGATGGTTGACGGAATAACGGGAGCCGGCCTTATCGCGTAGTTTCACCCAATAGGTTGACGGAACATGGCCTTCAGCCCATATTCGGGGTACAAACAGGACAAACAAACCTGCCAACAGGATTATGTAACGAATAAGTTTCATAGCAACCTTCAATCCGGCTCCGGGATATTTGTTAATTCCATCAATATCCGATTCGAAACCCCGGACAGCACAGAATTCTGGAATTTCGCAGAATACTATTGTCCCTGATTTAATTGCCGCAAATATTCCGAAGGATCCTGCATGTACTTCTCCGGATCGGGGATTTTCTTTATGGGTTCAAAATCCAGGTTGCGGCTTTGCATCACACTATCGAGCACTTCCGGGTTCAGCAGTTTCCCCTGGTCGTATTTCAGGACATACAATATATTTCCCGACTCATCAAAAAACCGGCTCTCTCCCTGCAATAATCCATTCTGATAGAATGATTCCGACTCCGGGTTCCCGTTTTCGAAGTAGCTAACTGTATAGCCGCTCAGCCGCCCGTTCTCGTATTTACATTCCAGATAAGGCTTCCCATTTTTGAAATAGGCCCGGTAAACCCCTTGTTGAAGGCCGTTTTCCCACGGACATTCTTCCAGAATTTCGCCCGATTTATAATATTTTTTCGACAATCCGTTTTTGACATCATTTTCGAACACATCGGTTGCAATGAGTTTTTCTTCGGAATAATACGACCATTCCCCGGATTTTTTTTGCCCCAGGTATTTCCCTTCGGCGATTTTATGACCGGATTCATCAAAAAGAACAGCCGTTGCCTCGTCCGAATTTTCCGGATAATTTAGCACTGCTTTTAGTTTACCGTTCGGATGAAAGCGTTTCATTTCGCCAACAGGTCTGTCGTCCTTAAACGTTGCCTGATAAACCAATTTCCCGTTTGTATCGCGCTTTTCCCAGTAGCCCTGCTTCTTTCCGGCAGCATCGGTTGCATTCATCGGCTGGGCCCCGGAAAACGAAGCCCAAAATAAAAACGGCAGAAGAACCAAAAATCTGAACATACTTTTTGTTGTTAATGGCACGAATTTAAAGAATAAAAACCGAAGCCTGTCTGTCCCCCGGCCCTTAAGTAAGCTTTTTCATTGTATGAACAAAGGCTGTCGTTTGGTGACAGCCTTTGTTCGTTATCCGAGTTTACTAATTCGTTCCAGCTTGTGATAATCGAGAATCCGGATTTTCCTGCCATCGATGGCAATCACTTTTTCTCCGGCAAAAGTCGACAAGGTTCGGATCGCATTAGAAGTTGTCATATTCGACAAGTTTGCGATATCCTCTCGAGAGAGATACACCTTCAGCGTGGCCCCGTCGTTTTCCATACCGTATTTTTCTTTCAGAAGCAAGATTGATTCGGCCAAGCGCCCGCGAATGTGCTTCTGGGTCAGGGTAACAGTACGCGAATTGGAGAATCCCAGTTCTTTGGCCAGTTTAAAAATGATCAGTCCCGCAAAATCGGTATTCTTCAGGAGATGACCGTAAAGGTATTCCGGAGAAATGATACAAACCAACGAGTCTTCGAGTGTTACAGCCGACGCATTGTATATTTCGTTGGCCAACAACGCCCGGTATCCGATAATTCCCAACGACCGGGTCATCCGGAGGATCTGTTCCCGTCCGCCAACTCCTTCTTTAAAAATTTTGACTTTACCATCAATCAGGTACAAAAATCCGTTAGGTTTTTCGCCTTCTTTAAAAATGAACTCGTTTCGGCGAAAGATAGTTAAAGAGATATTACTCTGAAGTTCATCCTTTTCTTCGGGGGAAAGCTTACTGAAAATCGATCTGGAATTTTCAAGCATTTCTTTTATTCCCAACTCATGACTCAGCATAAATTCAGGTTTATATGTTTTTCAGCATCAAAGTTAAATAAATTTGCGAGACTTGAAATTTTTTGACCGGTTATTTTCCATAGCCAAACTTCCCCTGCAGTATTTTGTCATGATCCTGCCAGCATCGGGCTAACTGTATTTGGCAACCAATGGCATGCGGCGCCCAAAGCCAAACGCTTTTGAACTTATGCGCAATATCGGTGGTGCCTGAAACCGCTTATACTCATTGTTGTTTACCATACGGACGACCCGCAAAACGGTCGGTTCGTCAAATCCTTTGGCTATAATCTCGTTGGGCGACTGGTTTAGTTCGATGTAACTGAACAGGATCTGGTCCAGCACATCATATTCGGGCAACGAGTCGGTATCTTTCTGGTCGGGGCGCAGTTCGGCCGAGGGCGGTTTAACAATTGTATTCCAGGGAATGATCTCTTCGTTGCGGTTAATCCAACGCGAAAGCCTGAATACGTCGGTTTTGTAAACATCGCCAAGCACCGAAAGGCCACCGTTCATGTCGCCATAAAGCGTCCCATAACCTACCGCGCACTCGCTTTTGTTGGTTGTATTCAGCAAGATGTTCCCAAACTTGTTTGAAAGCGCCATGACCAAAACGCCTCTGGTCCGCGCCTGAATATTTTCTTCGGTAATATCTGGAGGAAGGTTTTTAAAAATGGGCGCCAAGTGCGCTTCAAAAGCATCGACCATCGCCTGGATAGGCACAATTTCGTATTGCACTCCCATGTTTTTGGCCAATGCAACAGCATCCTGCACACTGTGGTCCGACGAATATTTCGAAGGCATCAGCAAAACACGAACGTTTTCCCGACCCAACGCGTCAACAGCTAAAACCAGAGTTAAAGCTGAATCAATTCCTCCGGAGAGCCCCAGCGTAGCCTTTTTAAAGCCCATTTTCCGGAAATAATCACGGATGCCCAACACCAGCGCCTTATAGATTTTTTCGATATAACCGGTTTTGGGTTGTTCCCGTTTTTCCGGGTTGTCGGTGTCAACAATGCCAAAATCTTCTTCGAAATAGTTCATTTCGAATGGGATCTTTCCGTCGGCAGTCAAAAAGAACGAGCCTCCGTCGAAAATAAGTTCGGTATGCGCCCCAACCTGGTTCACGTAAACAATCGGCAAGTTATAGGTCAGCGCATTTTTGATCAATATGTTTTTTCGGGAATCTTCCTGGTTGTATGAAAATGGTGATGCCGATAAATTAATTACCAGGTCCGGATTTAATTTGGCCAGTTCCCGGAGCGGAGAGATTTTATACAATTTCTCTTTACCAAACTCGTTTTGGGTTTCCTGCTCATCCCACAAATCTTCGCAAATGGTAACGGCCAGTTTTTTTCCTTTGTACTCGATAAGTGAAAAATGTGTGTTGGGCTCAAAGTGCCGATACTCGTCAAACACATCGTAAGTCGGGAGAAGCGATTTGTGCACAACGTGCTCAATCTTCCCATCGTTCATGAAAAAAGCCGAGTTGAATAACTTCTTTCCTCTCGACTCGGGGTTGATACTGGGGCCTCCCACTAAAGCGGCAATGCCCCTGCACGATTGAGCAATTTGCTGCAATGTTTGTTCGGCCCGCTCATAAAACTCTTTCCGTTCGAGCAAATCGTGCGGATAATAGCCAGTTACCGCCAGCTCGGAAAACACAATTAAATCAGCTCCCTGCTCTTTTGCTTTCTCAATATGAGCAATTATTTTTTCTGAATTCTGCCCGAAATTTCCGATGTGGTAGTTTAACTGGGCAAGTGCTATCTTCATGATGATTTGTATCAGTTAAAAGATCAAACCTACTTTAAATTTCAGCGAATTTAGAATGGTTTTGTCATTAAACGCATTATTCGAGGTAACATCGGTCAATCCGTTATTAAAAATTAATCCAAGCGTCAGGGCATTATACCCGCCAAGATTGTAGTCGAACCCCATCCCAATATTCAGCGAAACATTGAACAACCGGACTTCGTCGTTGATATTCTCTTTACGAAACGAGCCATCGTTGCTTTCGCCCCGGGCTCCAATATTAACCCCTCCGGAAAGGCCAAATTGTCCCCAATAACAGGTACGGTCGAACCAGCTGGTTTTTAACTTAACAACTGCCGGGACTTCCAAATAACGGAGATGATAGGTTATTTTCACCCTGGACGGAAGCGTATGCCCGGAAAATGAAAAGGGATTGTTTCCCCGGTACTCGATTGCACCACCGTTGTTAGTTACCAACAACCCGGTTGAGAACGAGTACTGTTCGTTCCCGTCCATAAAAATATCGGCATTTAACCCAAAATCGTACCCCGGAATTGCATTTCGGTTATCAGTCCCAGAATCACCACTCCGCATCCAGTTGATAGACGGAGACACTTCGAACGACAGTTTCCCAACAGGCTGAGAAAAGGATGAAAAAACTAATAAGCAACCAATTGCAACAATCAATGTTTTCTTCATGATTTTCTGTTTTTTCAGAACAAAGCCATAAAACAAATACGCGTTTTTCCCTGTAGAACTTTGCAAAATGACTTAGTTTTGTGCGTTACAAATCTCGAATTTATAATCCAAAAAGACAATAAAAATGCAGAATACGCGTAAAACAGAACGTAATTTCAAACGAATTGCTATGAACCGAATGTTTCTTTGGGGGGCTTTGTTTTCGCTTATTTTCGTCTCATGCAACAGAAACCCGTTAAAAATTGATGTTTCAGACCAAAAAATAAATCTGAAAGTCGCCCACTTTGACGCTGACATCCTGCATATTGACCCGGAACAGATCGGCGAAAAAACAGAGTTCCTACAGAAGAAATACGGCGAATTCTTCGATATCTTCAACTACCAGATGATCCGGATTGGCGGAACCGACCAGCCCAACTATACGGAGCTACTGGCTGGTTTTGTGACTGACACGCTGATTCAAAGGTTACAAAAAGATGTGGCCGCAAAAATCGATACGGCCAAACTATCCGCTGAACTTGATAATCTGTTCCGGCATTACAAACACTATTTCCCCGGGAAGGAAATCCCGGCAATTTACACCTGCATTTCCGGTTTTAACCAATCGATTGTGACATCAACCGGATTGATTGGCATCAGCCTCGACAAATACCTCGGTGCCGATTGTACTTACTACCCCCAGCTTGGACTCCCGAATTATAAAATCAGGAATATGTATCCGGGAAAGATTACGTCTGATGTAGCCTATGCCTGGGCTATGACCGAGTTCCCGCTTCCCGAAAATTCGAACAACCTGCTGGCCCAGATGATCTATGAAGGCAAGCTGATCTATTTCACGCAAGCCATGTTGCCCGACCTGCCAGACTCGGTCATCATCGGTTATTCTCAAAAGCAACTTGATTTCTGCCGGCAAAACGAGGCAAAAATGTGGACCTACCTGGCCGAGCAAAAACTGCTATTTTCGACTGACCGGATGACGATCAAACGATTTATCGGCGACGGGCCCTACACCAACCCGTTTACTCCGGAATCGCCCGGGCGTGCCGGCGTTTGGATTGGCTGGCAAATCGTACGGTCGTACATGAAAGCGAACAAGGGCTTGTCGTTATCGGCACTGATGGCAAATACAGATCCTCAAAACATACTGCAAAACTCGGGTTACCAGCCGTAGAAAAAATGAACCTACCCGAATAAAAGCTTTTCATATCGCAACGATTAGGAGGCAGGCAACAACAATTAGTCCTCCTTCTGAACCGTATTGCCATACAACTTCAACACCCCTTGGTATGTTGCTTTCTCCGATCCATTTTTCGAATCAGACGAGAAAGAACCGACAAGCGGAGTTTCATAATCGTCCACGGGTTTTATCAGGAAATTAATCAATTTCATGGCGTTGATGCGGGGAAGGTCTTTAAAATAGGCTTGCTCAAACGGGCATTCAAAAGCCTCCTTTTGTGTTTTGCTTGCTTCCAATAAGTTGTTGGCCATTAGGGCACTTACCAAATCCGGTCCATAGAACGATCCACAACCAACATTTACCGAAAGATCGGGAGTGAACCCTTGCAGTAACCCGGCTACTTCTCTCATGTCGGCGGCCAGGGCAGGATCTGTCAGTTCAAGCTTTTTCATGGTCTCTGCATCCATTGGGTTTGCTTCAGCGGCATTCCGTTTGATTGGGCTATCAAAGTACTCCACCACAACTTTCCGTGTTGGATGATATTTTGAATCGGAAGCGCCGGCGATGATCACCCGAAACTGAAGCTGATCGAGACCAGTTTTATATTTATCAGGATAATCGGGGATGGAAAAATAACCTTGAAGCACCGGATATATCTCGCCCCGAGCCTTTATTTCAGTTAGTTCGCCGTCTTCCCACCATTTGACATGTTCATCGACCCACATCCAGCTTTCTTCTTCCCGATAACCGCCTTGCGGAATATCGATCAATCCTCCCCCGCATGGATAGCCACAAGATGCGATAACCGGATTTTCGACATAGCCAATAAACTCTTTTGGATTGGCTTTAAAGAACTTCAGGTCGTTCAGGTTAAATGACAATACAACCGGCGATTTGATGCGGTATGTCGCTTCTTGTTTGTTCCCGTTCTTAAAGTCGATTGAATGGGTGAAGGTCAGTTCCAACTCTCCGTTGATGTTGTAATCATATCCTGTTACACCATGAAGAGGTTCGTAATTACTTTGAGCTATCGTTATTTGACTTGATATAACAAGTAAAACAATGAAGAATCCCTCTAAAAATAATTTTGTCATTTTCCCCAATTTAAATGAGAAACTGGTTTAAGTAATATTGAGCCCCGTTTCCGGGTTCACCAAAGGTTAATCCGGTTCATCTTCGAAGGATCCTTTCCGGGGACAATGGTGTTGAAACCCGGGCGCTTCCCGAGGCCCATCAATTTTCCGTTCACCGGTTAAAAAGCAATCTTGCACATTTTAATTGCATCCTCGGCGGGAGAATAATAGAAATAAGATAAACAGGTTCCATTTCCATCCTTTTGCAGCCCAACTTCGGCTACCTCGTTCAGTTCTTTACCATCGCTAAAATGGAGGGTGCCGTATTCAAACCAGGCATAGCGCTTATTATCGGAACTGATCCAAAGATTGTCCCCGTTGAAATCGACATTGTCCTTCAGGGTTAAGATGGTATTGCCATTGATATCTTTGATTTGACTCCCCAGCACAATGCAGAATTCATCATATTTAACAGACGCCTTAATGTCGTCGCCATTCAGCATATTCCATTTTACATCAGGAATATTGGTTGTCAATTTTGGCATCTTAACCAGCGGGTCTTTCATGGAAATTGCTTTCTGCCTGATTTGGACGGCACAGGAAGGTTTTAACTGGAATATCCCCACAGAGAAATCGGCATAATCGTCACCTTTGTAAACGTAAAGTGTTTTTAATAAAGAGATTTCCAGGGCATCGCGGATAGCAGAATACCTGACCAGTTCCGGGAAAATAACAGCCACAGCTTCATCCAGGGGTATGTCCATCCGAGATGCCTCCCGCTTCATAAAAGGCCGGTTGTCCTGCAAAATGGCCTCCGCTTTTTGCCAACTATCTTTCCAGAGTTGAGGGTAGTCGATTTCCTGCGACCAGGCTGAGGTGTCAGAAAACAGCCCTGTTATGCCCCAAAGCGGGATCATAAAATATCGGAGTGAAACAGACATGTCTGCAATATCAATTCGTTAAACCAGGTTCAACCGGTGCTTTTATTCGGGATATTTGTTTTTATCGCATCGTATCGGTCAGATTTTGATAAATTCGACCCTTCGGTTCTTGGCTTTACCTTCCGGGGTGGTGTTCGGTGAAACTGGTTCCGATTCGCCCTTGCCATCGGTTTGGATGCGGTCGCCTGCGATGCCGAACTCGTTGGTCAGTGCATTTCTCACCGCGGCAGCCCGTCGTTTGGAGAGGTCGAGGTTTTTGGCATCATCGCCGTCGCTGTCGGTATGGCCGATAATTTTAATTTTCACGGTCGGATTTTCTTTCAGTGTTTTGGCTATTTCGCTAAGGGTTCCGAATGATTCTGCTTTTACCACATCTTTATTGACATCGAAATAAATACCGTAGCAAACCAGTTTCCCTTCGGTAATGAGTTTGCTGCGGGTGTCGGGTGCGGCAGTCGTAATTTTGAGGTTTGTGACATAAGGCGTGCTGTTCGTGCTCCACCCACTGAAGCGTAACCGGTTAAATTTAGTTCCTTCATGAATGTTTGTCGGCATGTCGAAAGCTTTGGCGCCCTGATGATAGATGCGCAACCGACGGTTTTGTACCCAAATAATCACGTGGTTGACTTGCCCCAGGATTACCGGATTTGTTGTTGATTCCCCTTCGATCCAGCCACCTCCATCCGTACCATTATTATATCCTTTGGTGTACCAACGGCCTTCTTCGAAAAAAATATGAATTCCCTTCGTCCCGGGATAAAGGTCGTCGGTTAATTCGGTATTTTCGGGGTCTTCATAAAAAGTGAGTGCATAGCCATTGGCAAAATCCCCGTCGGGAATGATGTCGAATTCCATAATAAAATTTTCGGGGAAAGGGATTTGTTTGGTGTAGCAATAAACAGCATCTTCCTTGTTCATGTGAAACCAGTTGCCGGGAGCAATGTTTACGGTTTTCACTTCGCCACCGCCGTTGGTGGTCCAAAGGGCAGGGAAGTCGCCGATGGCATCCTGAGAGAAGTCTTCGAAAAAGAGGACTTTATCGCCGGGAACGAAGTCGTATTTGGAATAACCTTTCAACGTTTGAGACTCCGAAGTTTTAAGCTCAGACTTATCTGAAGCATTCTTGCCTTTCCCTGGGTCATCATCAGGGGCGGATTGTTCCGACTCTGAATTCTCATCCGTACTTGCTTTTTTCTTTTTAAACAAATTACCAACTCCTTCCTCCAGCCGGTCAATACTCTTGTCAATCCCTTCGTCAACTCTTTCTTCAGCGCGGTTTGTCGATTTTTCTTTAAACTTGTCCTTAATGTTAAACTGGGCATAACTATAATCTGCCAAAACAATCAGGACTACAACAAAATAAAAAAACAAAGCTTTAATTTTCATAATAATTCTTTTTTGTCCAAAATTAGGGCATACAAAAAAGAAAAAATTGGAAAAAACGGTCACCGGAACTAATCAGCCTAAGCTTTTAGGTAAGCGTATTCAAACATTCTTACCAGACATAAACCGAACCAATTCCTGGTCGCGGGAAAAAAAGTTTTTGGGAGATTCGCCGATAAATTGTTTAAAATCGTTAATCATGTGCGACTGGTCATAAAAACCAGCATTATAAATCATTTCCTGCGTATTGACAATGCCTTGAGCCAAAAACTCGGACCACAAATAATGGAAACGGGCAATACGGCAAAAACTCTTGGCATTCATCCCGGTGCGCTGCAAGAATTTTCTCCGGAATGTTCGCGAATCGATGTGTTTTTGCTGAAGCACGGAACGGATTGCCACGGATCCGTGAAACCCCATCAGTTCATCAAAAACCTGATCGATTTCATCGGGCTCATAATTTTCGATGTCAAATTTCCGGGAAAGCCATTCTTCGATAAAAGCAATACGCTGAGGATTGGTGTCGAGGACCTGTATTTTTTTCAACTCTTGCTCGCAACCTATCGTTTCGCCCGGCAAAAAAGGCATTTCCTTCATTCGGCTCAAATTTATCCGGAAAAGCCGGGTAAACATGGTTGTATGAAAAGAAACAACCATCGTATCGCAAGATGGGAAAACCTGAATAGGTAAAGCCTGATGAAGTGGCACCACGATAAAAAAACGGGGGAGCAAAACAGCTTCGTCATGCGGATAGCAATAAACATTGCCTCCCCAATGAATTACAAACGAGGTATAACCGTCGGGGATGTATTTATCCAGGAAAGAGGTTCCGACAGCGCTCTGCTTCAGAAATATAAACTGACGGATAAACTTCTCAAACCGGGCTGATGGTTTATAATGCTGAATACTTAACTCCGGGCGACAGACCATCTCTCAATCAGACAAAATAAAAATAACGATGGCTCAGGATAAAAAAGTCACGACTTCACTCAAAGCAAAGTCGTGACCAATTGAAGAGATTAGTAATTCTGTACTTCGATTTCAAAATAAGCTTGAGCGTGGCCGCATACCGGACATTTCTGCGGCGGCATAGTCGATTCGTGCAGGAACCCGCAAACCCGGCATTTCCATACCACTTTGTCTTCTCGTTTAAATACTTTGCCTTGTTCCAGGTTCTCGTACAGTTTGCGATAACGTTCTTCGTGGTGCTTTTCAATCTTGGCAATCGATTTGAAGAGAACAGCTATCGATTTAAAGCCTTCTTCTTCGGCAATACGGGCAAATTCAGGATAAAGATCGGACCACTCTTCATTTTCACCATCGGCAGCTGCTTTCAGGTTTTCAAGGGTTGTCCCGATTTTTCCGGCCGGATAGGTAGCCGTAATCTCAACCGGACGACCTTCCAGTTGTTTGAAAAACTGTTTGGCATGCGAACGTTCGTTTTCGGCCGTTTCCATAAAAAGGGCCGCAATTTGTTCCAGCCCTTCGGCTTTGGCCTGTTTGGCAAAAAACTCGTAACGGTTACGGGCCTGCGATTCTCCGGCAAAAGCCTTGAGCAGGTTTTGTTCTGTTCTTGATCCAGCTAACGATTCCATGTTGCTATGATTTAATGGTTAATGATATCTCATCTTTTGTTCACTAAAATACAAAAATGCGCTCAGAATATTGGCCAATCGGGCTATTTATACCAATTCAAATTTAGCAGAGATAACTGTCTGATTTAAATTTAAGTTAAAGCGTTTTCGAAAATTCAGGATTCATCAATCCGGAATTTTAACCACCACTAATTTTGTCATTGCGAAAAATCAAAAAATTCCGACATTTGCATCCTTAAAACTTTTGATGATGACAATCGAAGACATTCAACAAGATATAATCGAAGAATTTTCGGCTTACGACGACTGGATGGACAAATACAGTTATCTGATTGAACTGGGTAACGACCTGAAAGACATCGACCCGAAAGAAAAAACCGACCAGCATTTGATAAAAGGTTGTCAATCGCGGGTTTGGCTGGTTCCGGAGTTCCGTGACGGGAAGATCTTTTTCAGGGGCGAAAGCGATGCCGTCATTGTAAAAGGACTGGTTGCCCTTTTGTTGCGCGTAGCATCGGGGCAAACGCCATCCGAACTGATGAATACCGATTTTCATTTCATCGATGCCATTGGATTGAAACAACATTTGTCGCCAACCCGTTCGAACGGACTGTTGGCCATGATTAAACAAATTAAATTATACGCTGTTGCTTATAACAGAATTTCAGGAAAGGAGAATGCATAATGGATGCACGAATTGATCAGATTATTGAACGGCTTCGCGATGTTTACGATCCGGAAATACCGGTAAACATATACGACCTTGGGTTGATTTACAACGTCGATATTGATGAGAACAACAATGCCCATATCGTCATGACCCTGACTGCGCCAGGCTGCCCGGTAGCCGATGTGCTTGTTGAAGACGTGAGACTGGCGGCTTTGGTCCCGACGATCGAACAGGCAACCGTTGAACTAACATTTGACCCGCCGTGGGACAAATCGATGATGAGCGAAGAAGCCCGACTTGAACTGGGTTTCTTTTAATGATACGTTTTCAAACCAGCTCCGGCTGGTTTTTTTATGCCTTCCACTCCCCGATCAAATCAAAATAATACCAATACTCGTCAAAATCGGGACATAACCAAAATCAACCGATCTGCTACCTTTGTTGTTGTATTTCTGACATAACAGACTGGAAGATGATGGAAGAGAAATCAACACAAAATTTATTTTCGCTCGAAGGGAAACTAGCCTTTATAACGGGGGGCGGCTCCGGAATCGGGCTGGCCATTGCAAAAGCATTTATCAGTTCAGGCGCCCGTGTCATTATTGCCGGACGCCGGGAAGAAGTCCTTCAGGAAGCCTGCAACGAACTGGGGGAAAACTCGGGATATGAGATTATCGATGTTACCGATTTTTCCCGGATGCCAGGCCTGTCGAAGAGGGTGATTGCCCACTACGGTCGCCCGGTGAATGTCTTGGTAAATAACGCGGGAATCCATTTGAAAAAATTTGCACTGGAAACCTCGCCCGAAGAATTTGAGAATGTACTCCGCACAAACCTGACAGGGGCCCATGCTTTGAACAACGAATTGCTCCCGGACATGATTGAAGGAGGCGGCGGCTCAATCCTGATGATCTCGTCAATGGCTGCCATCTATGGCATTCCACAGGTTATTGCCTACTCGGCAGCCAAGAGCGGAATGGCTGGCATGGTGCGCACGCTGGCCATCGAACTGGGGCCCCGGGGTGTCCGCGTAAATGCCCTCGCACCAGGATTCATCGAAACAGCCATTTCCCAAAAGGCCATGAGCAACGACCCGAAACGTAAAGAAAAAGTACTGTCGCGCACACCGCTTGGCCGCTTCGGGCTTCCGGCAGAAGTTGCAGCTGCTGCAGTTTTCCTTTCGTCTGATGCCGCATCATACATCACCGGTGCCACCCTGGCTGTTGATGGCGGAAATTCAATTGGTTTTTAATCACATTCAGGAAGAATTAGGATGAAATAGCCATAAAAGCAGAAGCTTATACCAACCGGAAATGTACAAATGGCTATTCGCTTCGCGGATTTCGCAAGCTCAATTCCATACCGGTGCGAATTTTATTGAAAAGCAAAAGCTGTTACGAAAATTGCACGAACCAACATTGAAAATTTATACGGATGAAATAGCCATGATTTGCAAACACCAACCGATAATGAAAATAATAACCGGATCATGGCTATTCCATCTGACAACTTAAAAACAAATTATTTACAGATGAAATTAGGATTTGGACTGTATCGCCACATGCTCACCCCCGAAAACTATCGTTTTGCACGGCAATGCGGGGCAACCCACCTGGTCGTTCACTTAGTTGATTATTTTAAGCAGGAAAAGAAACTGGCGCAAACCGACGACCAGCCAACCGACACCGGCGATGGCTGGGGAATTGCCGATACCGAAGAAGATTTTCTCTGGACTGAGGAAGGAATGCTTCGGCTAAAACAGGAAATGAATGCCTATGGATTGGAATGGTATGCCATCGAAAACCTGAACCCGGCACACTGGCACGATATTTTACTCGACGGCCCCCAAAAGGCAGAACAGATAGAACGCGTCAAAGATATCATCCGGACCATGGGAAAAGTTGGAATCCCATGCCTGGGCTACAATTTTTCGATTGCCGGAGTAGCCAGCCGTGTAAAAGGCCCTTATGCCCGTGGCGGCGCCATCTCGGTCGGGATGGACGGGGTGGATGAAAACCCGCTTCCGGAAGGAATGGTCTGGAACATGTGGATTGATAAAACAAAAAAACGTATTCAAAAGCCAATCACTTCAGATCAACTATGGCAACGATTGCAGGGATTTCTGGAACAAATCATTCCGGTAGCAGAAGAAGCCGGCGTCATTCTGGCCGCACACCCGGATGACCCACCCATGCCGGAAATACGAAAAACACCCCGGCTGGTTTATCAACCCGATTTGTACCACCGGTTGATTGCCTTAAACCCCAGCCCGAACAACCAACTGGAGTTTTGTTTAGGCTCGCTGGCCGAAATGACTGAAGGCGATATTTACGAGAAGACTGACATTTTTAGCAAAGAAAACCGCATCGGCTATATTCATTTTCGGAATATTAAAGGTAAAGTCCCGACCTACAAAGAAGTTTTTATCGACGAAGGCGATATCGACATGTTCCGGATTCTGAAAATTCTGAAAGCAAACCGATACGAGGGAGTGCTGATTCCGGACCATACGCCCCAAATGAGCTGCGATGCTCCCTGGCACGCCGGAATGGCTTATGCCATGGGCTTTATGATGGCTGCTATGAAACGGATTGACGAACAATAGCCGTTTGGCTCCATCCGGATTTTTTGAAAGAGACTATAAAACAGAGCGGGTATCCCGTAAAATCCGGAATACCCGCTCTGTTTACTGATCAAAACACGGAAAATTATTTTTCTTTCAAATCAATTTTCAGTTGAAGTTCATCCAGCTGCTCGTTTGAGATGACCGAAGGACAATCCATCATCACGTCGCGGCCCGAGTTGTTCTTCGGAAAAGCAATTGTATCGCGGATTGAATCCAGCCCGGCAAACATCGAGGTCAGGCGGTCGAACCCGAAAGCAATCCCTGCATGTGGCGGGGCACCGTATTTAAACGCGTTCATCAGGAAGCCAAACTGGTATTCGGCCTGCTCCGGAGTGAAGCCCAACAAATTAAACATACGAGCCTGCAATTCTTTATCAAAAATACGGACCGAACCACCACCAATCTCCACACCGTTGATAACCAAATCGTAGGCATTAGCTCGAACAGCTCCCGGATCGGTTTCCAGCAACGGGATATCTTCGGGCTTGGGCGATGTAAACGGATGGTGCATCGCATAGAACCGCTTGGTTTCCTCGTCCCATTCGAGCAACGGGAAATCGACCACCCATAAGGGTTTGAACACGTTTTTATCGCGCAGCCCAAGCTGATTGCCCATTTCAAGGCGCAACTCGCCAATGGCTTTCAACATAGCGTTTTTCGGCCCGGAAAGGATGAGCATCAAATCGCCTGGTTTGGCGCCAAACACTTCGGCCCATTTGGCCAGTTCTTCCGGAGAATAGAATTTATCGACCGACGATTTCAGGCTGCCATCGGTATTGTATTTCACGTAAACCATGCCTTTGGCACCAATCTGCGGGCGTTTCACCCAGTTGGTCAGCTCATCGAGTTGCTTGCGGGTGTATTCAGCACAACCTTCGGCGCAAATGCCACCGATGAATTCAGCGTCATCGAATACCTGAAAGCCTTTCCCTTTCACCAGGCCGGTCAGTTCCTTAATCTGCATCCCGAAACGGATATCCGGTTTGTCCGATCCATAGTTTTTCGTGGCCTCGGCATACGGCATGCGCGGAAATTCGCTGATTTCAACACCTTTGATTTCGTTAAACAGATAACGGGTCAACCCTTCGAACATGTTCAGTACGTCTTCTTGCTCGACAAACGACATTTCGCAGTCGATCTGGGTAAACTCGGGCTGACGGTCGGCACGCAGGTCCTCGTCGCGAAAACATTTCACGATCTGGTAGTAACGGTCGAAACCAGCTACCATCAGCAACTGTTTTAACTGCTGGGGCGACTGAGGCAGGGCGTAAAACTCGCCCGGGTTCATCCGCGAAGGCACCACAAAGTCGCGGGCCCCTTCCGGAGTTGATTTGATAAGCACCGGAGTTTCGGTTTCGATAAAATCGTTGCTGTTCAGGTACGAGCGGACGGCATGGGCCATTTTCGCGCGCAGGATCAAGGTATTGCGGACGGGGTTACGGCGCAGGTCGAGGTAGCGGTATTTCATCCGGATATCGTCGCCCCCATCGCTTTCGTCTTCGATGGTGAAGGGCGGGACCAACGAGGCATTCAGTATGTTTAGCCCAGACACTTCAATCTCGATGTCGCCGGTCGGGATGTTCTTGTTTTTGCTGCTGCGTTCGCGAACGATACCCAAAGCCTGGATCACATACTCGCGGCCTAATTCGTCGACCTTCGATTTAACAGTCGGATTAGTATTCTCGTCAAAAACCAACTGGGTAATCCCGTAACGGTCGCGCAGATCGACAAAAGTCATCCCGCCCAGATTCCTTACGCGCTGGACCCAGCCAGCCAATGTTACTTGTGTTCCCTGATTTTCGATGCGCAGTTCGCCGCATGTATGTGTTCTGTACATATTTGTCGTTGTTTATGTTCGGTGCAAAAATAACCAGAATTTGGAGTTTTGGCATGACAATCCTCACAAAGTTTTCCATCATAGTTTCACCATACAGAGAAACTGCAGAACGTAAGAAGGTGTAAAATATCCAATATCCGGATAAACCCTGAAGACAAAAGGATAAAATAAAAAGGCAAAGACACCCAATGATCACAAACTCTTTCTCCGGCCTGGACAGGTGGAGTACCCAACTGCAGTGAGGAAGAGGCGGTTGATCAAATAGCAGGCAGCAAGCTTCAAGTGTCAGGAGTCAGGAAAAGTCTAACGTCTAATATCTAACATCTTATTTCTATCTCTTTAGTTCCCGATCGGGAAGCGGTACTGAAAGCCATATTGAATGTCGGGCGCATTGTTGACTGAAACCAGATCTTCGCCGATGTAAATATTAAACTCGCGGGCGCCTTTATGGAAACCAAGGATCAGGTACGATTTAAACGAAAAATAATACAAGGCAGCTGCCGACAGCTTGGCCTGGTGAAATGTGCGCGGCACCTGCTCTCCTTCCCAGATGTCGCCCGACTTCAGGTATTTCAGCCCCAGATCGTGATACCCAGTCTGGTTCCAGGTAAAATAGTATCCTTTCAGCAACGGGTCCTGGTAGTTGTTCAAAATGCCAATGCTGGTTACATTCCGGCGTTTCGACACAAAATTATAACCCAGGTACAATTTAGCCTGCTTGCGGTATTTCCAGTCGATGGCCCGAACACCCTCGCCCAGCCTCAGAAAAGTTTGATCGGACACACCGGCGTCGGCAGCCACGGTAATCGTATTCGTGCCGCCCAGCAAAAAATCAGAACGCCACCCGGTCGATATCCCCGGAATAAGGTACGGATGAACCGAATTGAGAGGCACATTCAGGTGAGCACCCAATTGCCAGCTCAGTTTTGCCCGTTGGCCCGAATAATGCCATATCTGTCTGAAATAATGCAGATCAAAAACACTCAGAAATACATCGCCCTTGTTTTTACGGAACATGCGGCCGTCTTCGTCCTCGAACTGGATAAATGCCCGGTTGAACGGGAATAACCGCCTCCCAAAATTATCCTCGATAAAATATTTGGAGTGCAGAAATTCGATAAACCGGTCGCTGGCAAAAAAATGCACCGGCGAAGTTCCACCCGAAAGCAAGTTTGCATTCATATTCACCAGTAGTGAATTTTCCCGGCCCCACTCGTGCAGGTACGACAAGCGGAACATCTGCAACACGCCATCCGACTCAAATGTTTTCGATTTGGTTTCGATCCCGTTCAATTCGAAATACGCGGGCCGGTCGGCCATAAAAATTTGAGTTACCTCCTGTCGCTGCTGGGGGGTCAGGTTTTGCGGGTAAAGAATAGAGCACTGCGGATGCCAGGTATTTCCCATCGAGTAGGCCACCGACAACTGGTTTCTCCCTGACTCATTTCCCCGAAAATAAAAAGGCATGTCCTGCGAAAAAATGCCAATCGGGCTCAGTGGATTGCTCTCGGTCTGAAACAGCCGGCTAAAGGTAAAATCTCCGGAAGCAGCTTCTCCCTGCGAAAAAACAGCTTGCCCCCAAAGACAGCAAAGCCCTGCAAACAAAGAAACGATAGATCGGTTTGGCATCGTGGTTTACAAAACTATTTTCGCCCCCGAATGTATGGATTTCGGCCCGGAACACAAAAAATGCTTGGTTAAAATCCGATGAAAACGCGGGGTTAGATCTGCAATGAAGCTGAAATATAGCATTCAAAAATTAAGGGCATCTCTAAAAACCCAATGTTAATATATTTGTTTAATTGTTAATATTTTAAGCATGGGATATATGGTTAGATTGCCTATTTTACAGTACAAAAAAGAGCAACAATGAAGAATATCAATATGCTAGGCCTATT